>JAFGIT010000098.1 GCA_016929465.1 Candidatus Coatesiibacteriota bacterium
ACCGCATATAAGAACAACAGATTCGATGAACTATGGGACAAATACAAAAAGGCTGCATGAGATTACCTACAATCTGAGGTCAAACCCTTCCAATATGCAAAACTTGACACGTTGCCAAATTTTAGGCATAATTTATCGGGACGAAAAGGGACGCTTTTGCCATAACAGCACCTGGCTCTGTTGCTGCTACAGCAAATAGGCCTACCTCGAATCCCACCACAAGACGACCACTAATCAGTTAGGAAAAAGTAGCTGTTTTAGGGGGGCCATCGTGGCTCTCATAACGCCAATTAGCTCTAGGAGGGCAGAAAGAGTGCGGCGAGAGATTCTTGTTGTTGGATTTTTGACAATTCTGATTGGCTTTGCAGGCATTTCCGGCTGCTTAGCCTTCACGGACACATGGGACGAGTTGGGGCTGGATTTCCGCACACTCGTGAATGCTTCCGGCACTCAGACCGAACCACGGATCGACTTTGATCGCGTGGTTTACAGGGATGAATCCGGCTCTTACTGGCGAATCTACTATTACGATTACAGGACGGATGAGATCGTCGGTCCTGTTCGAGATGATGGATTGAGCCAGCAGAATCCGGACATCGACTTCAACCAGATATGTTTCACCGAGCGTCGAGAGACATCGGGCACGAGATGGGTCTATATGTATGACATAGAGACCGATACGGACTGGCCAGTCGATCCCCACGAATACGTGGCGCAGCTCAACCCGCGCATATTCAAGGGCTACGTCGTATGGCACGACAACCGGGTGAGCGTGAGCGACTACAATATCTACATGTATGACAGCAGCACGGACTCGGTCTATCCGGTCTGCACCACGAGCAATAGGCAGGAATATGCCGACATCGACGACTATCGGGTGGTCTATCAGACACGAACCTATCACACCTTGCCCGATATCCAGATGTATGACTTCAACGGAACCGCCCCGAATGCCGGCTCCTATCGAATGATCTGCTCCGGGAACTGGTATGCCGAGAGACCGTCGATCTATGAGAGACGCGTTGTCTGGCAGGACTATAGAAATGGCAACTACGACATCTATATGTATGACATGGACAGAGAGTCTGGCGATGAGGAAGTCGAGATCTGCGTGCACTCTGGCAACCAGGAGTTCCCGACCATATATAAAGACTTCATCGTCTGGAAGGACTCTCGGACCGACGGCTTCGGGCCTGGCCTCTATTGCTACGACCTGAGATCGGACCAGGAGATATTCCTGACTTCCGGCTCGGGCACGCCGGCGATGGAAGCGGCGAAGGTGATCTGGGGGAACGGTGATATTCAGTCCGCGATTCTGCCTTCATACACAGGCCTCCATATACCTGCCAAGAGCGGATTTGAGACATCCTCGGCGACCAAAGGCGGATTCCATCCCCTGGCGGACGCTGAGAACAACGTGAAGATGGTCTATACTGGCGAAGACAAGGACCATACCGACTGGAAGCCGGCCGAGATGTGCTACGTCAAGTCCATCACTGGCACCGGCTACCTCTACCGACTCCACCGCGCGGATTTTGACGACAGAGAGTGGCTCAAGCCTGGAGACAGGATCACCGAGGACACCTACATGTATGTGGGAGAGGATTGTGAGGCGGTTCTCTCCTTCAGGGAAGGCACCGAGGTTATTCTCAAGCAGAAGACCTACCTCGAGATACGGTGGATGGCGCCCTGGTCTTACACGAGGTTGGCGGGAATTGTCGGCAACTGGGGCGTCGTGGATGAGGTCCTGAAATTCAAGGAGACCTCCGCGAAGTTGGACTATGAACTAGGCCTTGCGAAGCCGGACCCGGATAAAATCTCTGACCTACTAAACTTACTGGAACGCAAGAACGGCATAATCCTGAAGCAGCTCAAGGACGACTACCAATATCTGAGCGATGGCGGGAAGCTCGCCAACAAGGTACCCGAACACATGAAGAGGGCCCTCAAATCGGCTGAACGCTGGGCGTCTGGACTTGCAGTCGTGAATACGATCGTCTGCGTCGTCAAGATAATCTGGAAAACGATAAAGCTAGTCGATGCCGAGGGATATATATCGAGGATCGAGACCCAATCTCTCAATCCCTATATGGCCCGCATCACGACGCTGATGTCAGAGCAGACGGATGTCCCCAAGGAATACGCCTGCAACGGCGATACAACGCAGGAAGATAGCTGGATTGTCGCGATGATGGGGCTTACACACAATCATGCGCCCCAGCTGCAGGGTTCTCTCATGTTCCCATGGTGGTGGTGGTGGGATGAGAACGCCACCGGACTCAATGACCTGAACATGATCTATTACCCTGACGGTGAATGGTCGGCCGGATGGGATTCGAAGACCAAGGGTGGCCAGGAGCTCAAATTCACCCGAAGGAACAAGATCGAGGATTTCTGCAAGGTCGATACCGGCTCCTTCATAAGCTGTGTCCTTCAGGTCGTGGCCGGCAACATCAACGACCTGGTTTGCGACGTGGCGGGCTACTACTTGCCGACCGAATTCAAGATGGCCGTCAAGGCCCTGGATGACTGCAAGAACATAGCCGTCGTCGAGCTCGAAGAGGGCACGCTGGAGGTTGACCGAATTCAGGAAGCACATGACCAGAAACTGCCGTTCACGCATTTCAAATTCTCGAACTCCGGTTGGCGATCCAGGTGTAGCCTGCTCGTCTTTGGCACCGCCTTCGACGCAGAGGTGAACGACACCGGCGTCGTCTCGATCGGGATGAGGCACGGTGAGGCGACTCTTCAAAACTGCATCGATGATGACTGGCAGAGCGATGACTCCTGCCCGATCACCTGGAATGAAGGGCTGATCCAGATAAATCCGAACGAAGAGGCACTCTCGCTGCCGATACCGTATCGGATACAGAATCCGTTCGTCACCGCCCTCTCGCCGCTGCCATGCGAGGCGGTTGCGAGAGAGGAGGTCACCTATCGCTTTGACTTCTCCGACGCAATGGACACGGAGAGCGTTCGAGAAGACGGTCTCTTGAGGCTTGAGGACGACGAGGGCAACGTCGAATACGACGACACAATTCAGCAGCTAATCGATGACGGCATCTTGACGGCACATTGGGAGGGCCTGACAGAAGAGGATGACCGCAATATGGTCTTATTCCTGACTCATGTGCCCGATCTGGAGGCTGACTTCTACAAATACACTCTGGACGTAACCAATTGCTTTGACGCGGTTGGAATGAAAATAGATGACCAGGTCTGGGAGCTGGAGTTTGCGGTAGTGGGGCCAGTCGGCCCCGGCGGCGGGACAGTTGCCACCCCGAGCGGAGTCGAGGTAGATATTCCCGCTGGCGCGCTCCCGACCGACGAGCAGATCGAGATAACCGTCACGCAGGAAGGAGATGACTTCCCCGCGAGCATCCACCCGCACGTTTTCGTTTGCCAATTCTCGCCTGGCGGCTTGACCTTCGATGTTCCGGTCACCCTCACCTTCCCTCTACCGGATGGCCACGAGGGCTCGGGATACGAATCGATCTTCTGGTATAACTCCGCCACGGATGAGTGGGAGGACCTCGGTGGAACGATCGACGGCGATGTCATATACGTCGAGATAGGCCACTTCTCCGAGTTCAGCGCGTGCTACAGCGACACCGACGGCGAGCACCATCGCCCGGTGGCGATCGCATCCGCGGATCCCCAGAAGCCAAATGTCGGCGAGACCGTGACACTCGACGGCTCTGCGAGTTACGACCTCGATAGCGACACGCTGTACTACCGCTGGGACTTCAACGCGAACGGTACATGGGACACATCCTGGTCAACCGACCCGACGCATGAAACGTCCTTTGGCGAGGCCGGTATGGTCGAGGTTATCCTCCAGGTCAAGGACAATTCCAATGACGGTGACGCCTACTTCGATAGCGACTGCTGCAGGATCTGGGTGGAGACCAACAGCCCACCGACCGCGAGGGCAAGGACAAGCAAGGACGAATACTATCTCAATGAGGAAGTCGTGGTCGATGCGTCCGATTCATACGACGACGACGGTGATGAGCTCCAATACAGGTGGGACTGGGAGGCGGACGGTGAATGGGATACCGGCTGGAGTTCCAGCCCATACGCCTCCACATATTACTCAACTGGCGGCACAACCTACGTGATAAAACTACAGGTCATGGATGAGGAAGAGGAATACGACGTGGACTATGCCGGTGCAGATATCCGTGAGGACACCTACATCACGCTCAATTCCTTCGTTGCGAGGCAAACGCATCAGGGTATCGAGCTCCGATGGACCACGGGCACCGAGATTGACACGGCCGGCTTCAACATCTGGAGAAGCGACGGTGGCGAGTACACAAAGATCAATTCTCGCTTGATCGTGGCAAGCGGCAGCCCGTCATCCGGGGCGAGCTACTCATATTTGGACACTACAGCTGTCCATGGGCTGTTGTACAAATACAAGCTCGAAGAAATAGAGACCAACGGGAAGTCCAACTTCTACGGTCCCGCACGACAGGCGGCATCCGTAAAGGAGCTTCTGCTGGACCCCGGGCACAGCTGCCTGCTGGGGACGGATGTCAGAGCTGAGAATGCCGCTGTCAGATAGCTGACTGGCGACGCTATACGACTTACAACTGAGTACTAGGGCGGCTGGTGCTATGCCAGTCGCCCTTTTTTTATGTTCGACGCCGTGCAGAAGATCGGGCAGTGGAGAGGACTGATTGACACTTGCCCCCGAAGGGATGGATCGTCGGACCAAAAGAGTGGGGCACGCGGCTTCTGCGAGTGCGATTTTCGCCCTGGTCAATTCTCATAATCCAGCACTTGCAGCGGCAAATTGGATTGTGCTATTTTAGCCGTGAGTAAGTGTGTCTTTGGCAGGCGCATTTCAAGACCGAGAGTGTTTCCGCCCTTATTGCCCTGCTAAGCACGTATTGAAACCAAGATCGGAGAATATGATGTTGCGCCTATTCAACACGCTGACACGTAGGAAGGAGGAGTTTGTCCCTCTGAATCCGCCTAATGTCGGTTTCTATTCGTGTGGGCCAACAGTCTATAACTTCATCCACATCGGGAACCTGCGCACCTTTATGTTCGAAGACATCCTGCGGCGCTACCTCAAATTCAAGGGGTATAAGGTGAAGCAGTTGATGAACATAACGGACATCGATGACAAGACAATCAAGGGCTCGATCGAGGCAGGTGTACCCCTGAATGAATATACGAAGCAGTACATAGAGGCCTTCTTCGAGGATATAAAGATGCTGTCTATCGAGCCTGTGGAGATATATCCCCGGGCCACGGAGCACATCGAGGATATGGCCAAGCTGGTGAAAATCCTTCTGGACAAAGGCTACGCTTACGAGAGCGAGGGCTCTATCTACTTCGATGTCGCCAAATTCGAGAACTATGGAGCGCTCTCGGGCATAAAGCCTGAGTCATCTCAGCTTCAGGCTCGGATTGATCACGATGAATATGAGAAGCAAGACGTCCGGGATTTCGCGCTCTGGAAAGGTCCGAGGGAGGGGGAGCCCTCCTGGGACACAGAGGTTGGTCCCGGCCGCCCTGGCTGGCACATCGAGTGCTCAGCGATGAGCATGAAATACCTCGGCGAGACATTCGATATCCACACCGGTGGCGTCGATAACATGTTCCCGCACCATGAGAATGAGATCGCCCAATCAACAGCCGCGACCGGCAAGCCACTGGCACGCTATTGGCTGCATTCCGGCTATCTGCTCATGGACAAGGCCAAGATGGCCAAATCTCTCGGCAACACATTCACTCTTCGAGAAATAGTGAAAAGCGGATACTCCCCGCGCCAGATTCGATATTTCATGATCTCAGCCCACTATCGCAAGCAGCTCTCGTTTAGCCTGGATGCACTCGATCAGGCAGCCGCTTCTTTGGCGAGGCTCGATGAGTTCGTGAGGAATCTGCGCTCCGCGACCTGTTCAGATAGTGGCGATACGAGAGTCGAGGATGCTGCAGCAAACTGCGAGCGGGAATTCGAGGAGGCCATGGATGATGACCTCAATATCTCAAAAGGGCTCGGGGCGCTGTTCACATTTGTTCGCGCCGCGAATGAAGGGATCAATGAAGGCCACCTGAGCGAGAGCGGCAGGAAACGCGTGGAGGGCCTTTTGAAGCGCATCAACTCGGTAATCGGCGTCATCGAGCTTGCTGAAGGCGACGATACACCTGATGATATCAGGGAGCTGGTCGAGAAGCGGATGCAGGCTCGGGAGCGAGGCGATTGGGCCGCTGCAGACCAGATTAGAGATGAACTGAAAGCGAAAGGCATAGTAATAGAGGACACAAAGGATGGTTTCAGGATTAAGCACATATAGCCATTCACTGGCACCACTCAGCCAGGTTGGAGGGCTCAATATCAGAATTGACAACGAGCGGGGCCACGCAGGCGACATGACCGTTGAAGCGAGGCACCCGCATTCATCAACTTCTAACCCACGAGGAATATAAAAAATGGCAATGCTGGCAATGCGCAAGCATTTGAAAAAACTCTCGATCTTTCTCTGGATAATAATCGCGGCATTCATAGGCACGATCTTTGTCGTCTGGGGAGCCGGCAGACAAGGAATGGAGCGAAGCGAAGCAGCCATCGCCTCGGTCAACGGCGACCAGATATTCAGGGAAGAATATACCTCGACACTGCGTCGATACACAGACTACTATCGCGAGATATACAAAGACCGCCTGACGCCGGACCTGCTCAAGAACCTCGATCTGGAGAACCGCGTCCTTCAGGATTTGATCCGCAAGAGACTAATGCTCCAAGAGGCAAATAACTTGGGGATACTGGTAACCGACGCGGAGGTGGAATCAGTCCTTCGGAAGACCCGTGGCTTCCAGGATGAGAATGGGAACTTCCGACCTGACCTTTACATGCGGATTCTCTCGATGAACAGGATAGCGCCGGAGATCTACGAGCAGGGCATACGCCAGAGTCAGAGGGCATCGCGTCTGGAAGATTTCATAAGGGCCACAGTTCGGGTCACCGACGAGGAAGTCAGAGCCAAATACCTCGAGGAGAGCGAGAAGGTCAACTGCAAGTACGTTGAATTCAGGGGCCGTGACCTCGCGAAGGACCTCGAGCCCAGCGATACGGAACTGAAGGAGCTCTATTCATCTCAGAAAGAGAACTACAAGAGCGAGCGCGAGGTCAAAGTCGAATATATTCTATTCAGCCCAGACGCCTATAAGTCGAAGGTCTCGCTGACCGACGGCGAAGTCCAGGATTACTATGACACACATGAGAGTGAATATGTGCAGGAGGAGCAGGTTCAGGCGAGGCACATTCTCGTCAAGGTCGATAGCGACGCCGGAGAAAAGGCAGACGCCGAGGCCAAGAAGAAGATCGAAGGCCTCCTGGCCAGGGTGAAGGCGGGCGAGGACTTCGCGAATTTGGCTAAGGAGTACTCCGATTGCCCGTCATCCTCCAAGGGCGGCGACCTGGGCTATTTTGGCCGGGGCCAGATGGCCAAGCCATTCGAAGAAGCAGCTTTTGCGCTCGAGGTTGGCGAAATGAGCGGCGTTGTGAAGACGCAATTCGGCTATCACATCATCATGGTCGAGGGCCGAAAACCGCCCGAGACCAAGGAATTCGCGCAAGTCGAGGGGGAAATCCGCGAGAAGCTGACCAAGGAAAAGGCCCTGGAACTCGCAAGGGAGGCTGCGGAGGCTGCTCACGAGAAGCTCGGAGACTCCAATGACCTGGCCGCGCTTGCCCAGGAAAATGGCCTCAAACTCACTACCACCGACTTCTTCAAGAGAAGCGACGAGATAGAAGGACTCGGGCGCTCATACCAATTCGCGAACGCAGCGTTGGGGCTCGCAAAGGATGCAGTTAGCACAGCCGTGAAGGGAAGAGACCGTTATTTCTTGATCAAAATGCTCGATGAGAAGCCGCCGATCGTTCTCCCATTCGAGGAAGTGAAGGACAAAGTCAAGCGTGACTGGCGCCGCGATGAGGGAGAGAAGATCGCCGAAGAGAAGGCAAATGAGTTCGCCAAGAAGGTCACCGACGCAGCCTCCTTCGAGAAGACCGCCAAGGACTGGGACCTCTCGGTTAAAGAGACGAATCAGTTCTCCAAGGACGGTTACATCCGAGGCATCGGCCGGAGCGAGGAATTCGCCGAAAAGGCCTTCGAGGCAAAAGTTGGCGACATCGGAGGCCCGATCAAAGTGAGAGACCGATATCTCTTCTTCACGGTTCTGGAGCACACCCGATTCGACCAGAGCGAGTTCGATAAGGTCAAGGGTCAAATGAAGCAACAGGTTCGGGCCGAGAAAGAAAATGAGGCCTTGGGTGCCTGGATCGAGGACTTGAAGAGCAAGGCCAAGATAGATATCGACCCGTTGTTTGTAAGAAAACAGCAACCCGCAAGCCCTCCCGGCGCTGCGAGTTAGACAGATGTTCATGGAGGATCAAAGATGGTCTTAGATGCAGTCATAACTCACGCGGTTAGAACGCCGATAGGCTCTCTCGGCGGTTCACTCGCCAGCATAGCTGCCCCGAAGCTCGGCGCGGTTGTGGTGGAAGCAATCTTGAATCGCTCGGGTATTCCTGCGGAGGATTTCGACGAGATAATCATGGGCAACGTGGTAAGCGCCGGCCTCGGGCAGAATCCCGCCCGTCAGGCAGCTCTCTTTGGGGGCCTCAGGAAAGAGGTCGCCGCGTTGACCATTAATAAGGTCTGCGGAGGCGGTCTCAAAGCGGTTGTCTTAGCAGCACAGGCCGTCAAGCTGGGAGACTCCGGCATCGTCATCGCGGGCGGCCTCGAATCGATGAGCAACACCCCCTACGCGCTTTCAAAGGCCAGATTCGGCTACCGTCTTGGACACGGACAGCTGCTCGATCTCATGATCCACGACGGCCTATGGTGCGCATTCAATGACTATCACATGGGCACTGTCGGCGACCTGACGGCCGAGAAATATGGAGTCGGGCGCGAGAGACAGGACGAATACGCATACAATAGCCATAGAAAG
>JAFGIT010000011.1 GCA_016929465.1 Candidatus Coatesiibacteriota bacterium
CCTCCTCCCCGCGTCAATCGCTCCGCGATTGACGCGGGGAGGAGGTAGAGGTCGTCGAGGGCTCGTTACCCCACGTTGACACGTGGGGCTGGCTATTCACGTGTCGCCCTAAAGGGCGGCGCTTAACCGATCATGTCCACCGACGGGAATCGAACTCTGGCATCTACCTACAATCCGAGGTCAAACCCCCGGGCGGCGCTGCGTAAGTTCTTCGGAGCTTGCATTTATTGCTCTGTCGAAAGTCGTCCCTGTAATCGCCGTCATTCTTGACTTACCGGCTACACAACAATAACTTAGTCGTTTGATTTCGCGGTGAGATCGTTGCGTTTTATTGGAGGAAGTTTCTTTGACAGCAATATTGCCACTAGGATCCGGTAAGGCCAGCGGGATCCGAGCCTTCATTTCGATAGAGATACCCAAACCGATAAGAGAGCAGATGATTGGGGTGCCTGAGCCTCTGAAGGAGGTGAAAGGGAAGTTCAGTTGGTCTAGCACAAACAACCTCCACATAACGCTGAAATTCCTGGGTGACTGTACGCGAAGAAGGCTGGAGGCGATATCCAAGAGGCTGTCCGAGATTGCCGCGAGCCACATGCAGTTTGGCATCAGTTTTGAGGGCGTTGGCGTTTTCCCGAGTTTCTCTGCACCGAGAATCGTTTGGTTAGGCATCAAGGATGGCCGGGAGCAGCTTGTGAAGCTCGCCAATGACATATCCGATTCTATGGAAGCAATCGGCTTCAAAAAGGAGGCCAAGCCTTTCAGGCCGCACATCACTCTCGCAAGGATAAAATATCTGGGATCGAAGCCGGAGTTCAAGACAGCCGTCGGTGAGATCTCGAATACAAAGATCAGCCCTATGGCTGCGAAGTACATTTTCCTTATGCGCAGCCAGCTCAACCCGAAGGGGGCTATCTACACCGTCATCGAGCGTATGTGCCTGGCTGACCCGGCGGGCACCCGCGAGGGAGCTGTCCCCATAGGAGGCAGTCTCCCGAAGGAATAAGACTTTTCCTTCTGCCCTTGCGCCTTGTTCAATGCGCTCCCATGCAGACCGCCCGATCTACATCTGCAATCGGCGCCGTGCAGTCGGGCCCGGGCGGCTGAGATATGACTCGAAATTGTAGGTAGGCCATCTCAAGCTCGATTGGGGACGATGTCGGCTCGAATATATATGCTTTCAGCGTTTGAATGCCCCGACGGGGCATCCCACCGGTAGCCGTCGATGCCGCCAAAGGCCAAGCCTACCGACCATGAACCGCCGTAGAAGAGCTTCCTCCGCACGCCAATCGCGAGCGATTGGCGTGCGGAGGAAGAAACAAGGGCGGATTGACGCCTTCTATACCCCACGCTTCCGCATGGGGCTACACCCGGTCTCGCCCTTATCAGGGCGGCGATCAATAGAATGGGAAGAAATCGAAATTCGTGGTGCTCGAATTACCTACAATCTGAGGTCACCCCTGGCGGCTGTCTCTGGTTGCAGAAATTCCAGACTAACACTACAAGTCGAAGTAGAGCGCTACCTCATAGGGATGCGTCCTGCGCCCGATGGCCTTCACATCGTTTTCGCGCTTGAGATCTATCCAGGTGTCAATTGCATCTGCCGGGAAGACGCCGCCCTCTAGCAGGTAATCGTGGTCTTCCTTCAACGCCTCTAAGGCCTCCTCGAGGTTCTTCGGGACTGGCACGATCTTGCTCAATTCCTCGGCAGACATCTTGGTAATGTCTCGATCGATCGGTCCGAAGCCTTCCTTTCCAGGCTCGATCTTATTCTTTATGCCGTCTAGCCCTGCCATGAGCATTGCAGCAAGCGCGAGATACGGGTTGGCCGTTGCATCGCCCGGCCTGAATTCGATGCACTTTGTCTCTGGTGTATCGGCGTATAGGGGAATTCGAATAGCCGCAGACCTGTTGCCCGAGGAGAAGAACAAGTTGGTCGGAGCCTCGTATCCTGGAACTAGCCTTCGGTATGAATTTGTGCTCGGATTGGTGAACGCTAACAAGGAGCGACCATGGCGCAGTATCCCACCAATATAGTACAATGCTTCATCGCTTAGGTTCGCGTAGTTGCCTTCTTTGTAGAATATCGCCTTCCCTGACTTCTTGAGAATCTGATGGAAGTGCATCCCATTGCCGGCTTCTCCGAAGAACGGCTTGGGGAGAAACACTGCCACGCAGTCCGACTCACGGGCGATGTTCCGAATCAGATATTTGCCAAGCATGATGTGGTCTGCTGTGCGAAGCAATTGGTCGTGGAAGCACTCGATCTCGACCTGTCCATCCGCTCCGACTTCATGATGGTGATACTTGACGCGAATGCCGGCATCCTCCATCGCTCGGACCATTCTCATGCGAACATCCATCAACTGATCCAGCGGAGGCGACACATGATAACCCGATTTGGGGCCTAAGCCGATGTCAACGCTCTCCTCACCCAGCGAGGACATCACGCGCCGTGACTCCATCGCTCTCAAAGTGTATCCAGAGCCATAACACTCGTCATAAAAGGAAATCCCCGAGACCAGGTTGAACTCCAGCTCCGGCAGCCAGGTGCTCTCGTCGGCGACGCCGAATCCGGTGAGGTATTCCTCCGCTTTCCGCGCTATATTACGTGGGTCCCGCTCGAATGACGCTCGAGTATCGCACAGGATGCTGTCGCATATCACACTCAAGGTGGGCTCCTCGAAGAACGGGTCCACGAACGCACTCGAAGGGTCGGGGCGAAGGAGCAAGTCTCCTCGCTCTAATCTGGTGAAGCCCGGCACGCTGGAACCATCAAAGCCGACACCAGCCCGGACCAACTCAATGCCTTTGTCGCTAATCGGCACCGTTACGTGGTGCCATCGGCCTATCAGGTCACAATACTTGAAGTCGCATGACCGGAAGGTGCCGTTCAGATGGGATATGAAGTCATCCATTGTCTCGAGCTTGTCAATTGCCATGAGAATCTCCTCAGATAATAGTCTTGAGCATGCATTCACCAGCCCCGGAATACATTCATTGACGGGCCGTCTCCCCGATCAAGACGGCTGTGAATTCAATGCCAAATTAAGGGCCAAGGGTGGCCGAGCAATATA
>JAFGIT010000099.1 GCA_016929465.1 Candidatus Coatesiibacteriota bacterium
ACGTCAGAGATAGCGTTGACGTTGTCGCGAGGTATGGGGGAGAGGAGTTTGCGATAATTCTCCTCGAGACCAAGAAAGCGAGCGCCAGGATCGTTGCGGAACGTGTTCGGGACCAGGTCGCTAAATGCCCTCTACTCTATTACGTCGAGAGCGACGGCAAGAGGAAGGTGGTCTCGAGGGACGTCGAAGGTGCAAGGCCTTTGCACACCACAATCTGCGTTGGCATCTCCTCTTTTCCGACCGATGCCAAGAGTCCCGAGCGACTCATAGACCTCGCCGATGAAGCGCTCTATCTGGGTAAGGCCGCCGGCGGAAACAAGGTGGTTCTCGTCGGAGAGACCTGCGACTAACCGATCGAACACGGCCAGATTCGCCCGATCTCACTAGGCCGTGAATGGGAGGGATTTCCAATCACATTAAAGGCAATCGGCCTCTTCTCGGGAGGCCTGGATAGCATTCTCGCGGCAGAACTGATGCGGCGCGTCGGCGTTGAAGTGATACTGATTTCTTTCTGCACACCCTTTTTTGGTGCGGCTCGCGCCCAGGAAGGAGCAGACCAGCTCGGGATTCCGCTGACGGTGCGTGATATCACCGACGATTACTTGAAAATGTTGCCGGCTCCCCGCTATGGCTATGGCAAGAACATGAATCCCTGCATTGACTGCAAGGGCCTGCTCTTCGCAAAGGCCGGCGAGATGCTGGCTGAGCACGGTGCCGACTTCATCTTTTCGGGTGAGGTCCTCGGCCAGAGGCCAATGTCACAGAACAAGCAGTCTCTTCATATAGTAGCGAAGCTCTCGGGCCATGAAGACAACATCTTGCGCCCCCTATCCGCGAAGCTGCTCCCTCATCCACAGGTGCTGAGAGAAGCAAGACTCGATGTCGAAGACCTCCTCGCCTTCACCGGACGGGGTAGGCACGATCAGATGCGATTGGCTGAGGAATTTGGGATAAAAAGCTATCCGACCGCCGCCGGAGGGTGCAAGCTTACCGAACCGGCCTATTCGAGGCGTCTCAAACACCTCTACTCGATCGATCCCGAGCCCTCCGTCAATTTGTTCAGGTTGCTCGGGCTTGGCAGGCATGTGCGCCTGGGTCCAGCATCCACGCTCGTAGTGGGCAGGACCGAGTCGGAGAACAATGCAATCGAGCAGCTCGCTTCCCCCGATGATACTGTCTTGAGGGTCGTAGGCTATCTCGGTCCGACCGGGATACTGACGAAGCCTTGCAGCAGGGATGAACTTCGCACAGCTGCCTCGGTTGTTGCGCGATACAGCGACGCCCCGCAGGGTGCGGAAACAACGGTAGAGACGCTGCTAAGAGAGAGCAAAGAACTGCTGGCCACCGCGCCGATGCCGGCTGAGAAGACCTCGGAGCTCCTTATATAAAGCCCCAGACCATACTACTCGCCGAGCTTGTCCAGCTTCGCTCTGGCCAGTCGAGCCTCCTCCGAATCTGGAAATCGCTCGATCAACTGCTCGAGTGGCCTCCGTGCCTTGGTAGCGTTCTTTAGCTCAATCTGACACATGCCGAGTCTCAGAAGGGTCTCTGCGGTTCTGTCGCTTCTTGGATATTTGTCCAGAACTCGTTGGAACTCCTCCGTCGCCTCTTTGAATTTCTTCGCAGCAAACAGCGACTCGCCGATGAGGTATTGGGCGTTGTCCGCTGCAGAGCTGTCGGGATAGGACGCCACGTAATTCCTGAAGCCCATAACCGCGGAATCATAGGCTCCGCTATCATAATCCTGTCTTGCCGCGGCGAATATTCGCTTGCGGGACTGGTTCTTCTTGCCGCCTTTATTGGCCTTTGAATTTATGATGTCCTCGATATCGAGCAGTGCAGCTCGAAGCGCTTCCTGCCTCTGTGATAGGTCCTCCAGAGACATGAGCATCTCATCCAGTCGTGCTCTCAGTTCCTTGAGCTCCTGCGTGCTCGAGGCATCTGTTCTGATGACGCTGTTCGACAGCTCATCGACTTTCTTCTGGAGAATCTCGAGCTCCGCCCTCATTCGGGCCTGGTCCCTCTTGAGTTCAATCGCGAGAAGGTTCGTCTCGTCGGTCTTCTCGGTGAGCGCCCGGACCTTGTCGGTTGACGCACATGAGATGATCCCGATGCAAAGGAGCAAGGTTATGACAGCCAGTAGGGGGCAGGTCAGCCCTCGCGTTGTCTCTTTCAGATTGTTAAGCATTGGTCAAGCACCATCCTTATTCTGTTCGATAATTCAGCCGGACTACTGGCTCGTAACAAAGTGCGCCCTGCGATTTTTTGCCCAGGCTATCTCATCATGCCCTGGGTCGAGAGGCATCTCCTCGCCGAAGCTCAAGATACCTATGCGGTGCGGCTCGACGCCCATCTCGATGAGATAATCCCTGGCAGCATTTGCGCGTCTCTCACCCAATGCCAGGTTATACTCGTTACTGCCTCGCTCATCGCAATGGCCTTCTATCACAAGTGTAATCCTGGGATTATCGAACATCGTGAATGCTATCTGGTTGAGCACCTCTCTTGAGCGATACCTAAGATCATACTTGTCGAAGTCGAAGTTTATGTCCTCGAATGAAATCGACTCTGTCTCAACAACTTCCTCTTCCTCGAAGGGCTCGAGAGGCTCCGCTTGCGTCTCCTCCTCGGCGTTGGATTCATCCGGAGGCTGCGGCTCGATTGCCGCCTCTTCCCGCTGGTCCTTTTCGACTTGCTCCTTTACACCGGGGCCACAACCGTAGAACAAGAGCATGATAGCGAGAAAAGCGAAGAGTGATGAAATTAACCTGATACTGCGTCGCTGCATCTTGGCACCCATCCTTTGAGTAATTCATTATAGAAGAAACTAGGATGTTTCTATCTTAGTGGCATACACGTCGCCAATCAAGCGAGTCGAGATGATTTCATACGTCAAGGCGTATGGCATGCAGAAGCCCCCGGGGGAAATCACCCGGATCAGCTTGCCCACTCCAAGTGCCGCAGCGTTGCAGGGAGGCTCTGCAGATGATATACCATCATCCGAATCGCACGGATGTATATGGGGCTTGCCGTAGGGCAGGAAGCAGCGAAGCCTCAGCTGAGCCTCTAACTCAAATTCGGGAGATGCTTTGAAGGCCTCTGGACTATCGAGATTCTTGATCGCTCTCGCCCTCTTTCTTGCGGCGACTGCCATTGCGGCTCTCTATCTCTCGAAATGCTATGAGAAAACCGAGAGCTTGCCCGAGGCCTCCCGCTACTGGAACATGGTAGATTCTCTAGAGAAGGCTCGAGTCTCCGCTTCCGAGTCATCTATAACGCCCTTCTCCGAAGCCATGACCAACAATGACTTCCATATCGTGTCGAACAAATGGGGGATGAAGAAGAAGGTCACGATAGACAACGAGCAGCGGAGCTCGGTATTTGCCCCGAGCGCGACCTCGATCGAGTGTCCAGTGAGGATTCCGCCCCACTCACTCCTCGACTTCGGCTTTGCCGTATCCCCCGATGCGTGGTCCCGGGCAGGTGATGGGTGCGAATTCGAGGTCCTCCTTAAAGACGGAAACACACTAGAGAGCCTTTTTCTGAAATACATCAATCCAAAGGCCCGCAAGGAGGACCGGAGATGGTTTGATGCCCAGATCGATCTCTCG
>JAFGIT010000100.1 GCA_016929465.1 Candidatus Coatesiibacteriota bacterium
CCCCACGCTTCCGCATGGGGCTACCCACGGTCTCGCCCTTATCAGGGCGGCGATCAATAGAATCGGAAGCCATCGAAATTTCTGGTGCTCAAATTACCTACAATCTGAGGTCACACCCGCTGCAAGCCTTGGCGTTGACAGCCGAGAAGGTGCTGCTTATGATCGACCGGTACCTTTATTCAGTCAGTGTTTTCTGGATGGGTGTATTTACCATTTATCATTTTTGCGAGCCCAGTCTTTGATGGGGCATTCGGGCCCGCTATCTTAAGGAGGATGTTCCTTTGAGAATGAGCCACAAGATTTTGACCCTTGTCTTTTTGGCATTGATGATATGCTGCTCCTTGGCCATAGCAGCGAAGATAGAGCTTCCCCGGGATGTGCTCCGCGGCCCGACGGCGGCTCCGATTTCGCTCCCGGCAGATGTCGAGCCTCATCCCCAGGATGGCGAGCGTCTTGTCGCCCTCGATGGCGATGGCACCTTCATTCAGGAGGTTGGCCTTGGCCTTGCTATGGCCCCCCAGGCTGAGGATGCTCTGCTCCTGGTTCCCGACTGGCTCAGGATGGACCTCTACGACATGTTCGTTCGTATGTCCACCACTCAACAGGAGGATTGGGGACAGCTACTGCTCGATATCACTGATCCGAACATTATCGATGAGGTCGCCTTCACGATCGCGCATTCCTCCGAGAGCATCCTGACGAGGTCGGATAAGCAGCTCTATGTCAAGAATGCCGAACTGCTCTACCAGATCGACGCAGAGATAGCTTATGCGGACATCGTTGACCATGGCGTCCCCGGCGTGGACCCGGACTATTACTCGATGGTGAAGTACCACACGATCCGCGGTGGAGTAATGGATGAATATGAGCTGCCTAGAGATATCTACTACTGGTACATCGTACATCCGAAGCACGGTGACGAAGACCCGTCGATGGACCCGGCGATCACGGAGAGGACGAGCACCTATGGTTATCTCTGGCGAGAGTATCTCTTTTACAGTCCGTCTGACGAATACGACTATACGAAGTACTACGTGAATAAGCTCCCCAACGAGATCAACGACGCGGACATCGACAATTGGGGCCCATCGGCAACCGGCTATCTGACGAACGGCAGCAAGAGCTATCGAGCTGCTTACATGATGTCGGGGCAGGACGAGAAGAAGCCTCTTTTGTGCGAATGGCCCTGGAATATGTCCCGAGTGATAATCACCACGATGGATGCAGAGAGGGCATACAGCGCGGGCAAAACCAAGATGCTCGAGAACCTGGTCATGCGCTCCAACGGCATCCTGAGCGAGACGCTTACGGCAAGCGACTGGGTCGGGGTCATAGATGACTCCGATGACCCAAACATAGTCGGTCCAATCCAGGAGATACTGGAGGACCACAATATAGACTACGGCATGTTCTCCTCCGGCGATTTCGTCATTCGTCCCTGGAGACAATGCACGAAGGTTATCATCGCATCCCGGCAGCCGAGATCGTTCTACGAGGCGCTTGCCAGCGAGACGGTTGTGACGCATATCCGGGATTGGATCAACAGCAACTATGTGACGTTCCAATTCCACGGGGCATGCGCGCCGGAGAACGCCTGGGGCGATCTGGAATTGCCGTTCGGATTGGGCTACGTCGCAGAGGAGACGAATGATCCCACGAAGGGGCATTACCCGACACTGCAGGAGGTTATCGGGAACGCGACGCATCTCTGGGACGACAGCGTGGCGAACGCATCCCTGCCAGCTTTCAGAGATTTCGAGCCAGATAGCATGGCGGTTGACGTTATTGGCAACTGGGTGGCGCGCAACCTCCCGTTCAGAGCAAGAGGCAATAGGCCGATTCAGGCGAACCAGATCTGCTTCGAGCACAACGGCAATTGCGGCGAGATACAGGACTTGATGAATGCCGCGGCGCGGACTTGCCTTATACCGTGCGCAGGCGTCAATAACCACACCTGGGACCACGTCTCGAACGAGTTCTGGGAGCAAGATTGGCACGGCTACCAGGTTGACTGGAACGGCAACCACACCTCGGTCGCGAAGCAGAGCGTGCTCTATGACGGCGACTTCGGCGGAGGCAAGGAGCTTTCGGCGATACCTCAAGATAGAGGCGACACGTATCCCGTCAACGCAACCTCCCGCTTCAGCAAGACATGCACTTTCATTGCAACGGTGGAAGACAGCAGGGGCAATCCCGTGGATGGAGCGGAGATCAACATCGCAGTACCATTCTACAATGATATTAGCCAGCCTCTTTACACCGCGATATACGCGTACACGGACTCCACCGGAAAGGTGGCGATCGACCTCGGCAACAAGAGAGATTTCTGGATGGGCCTCCGGAGCAAGATGGGCAATGCAGACCTCGCGCAGATTCTGACAGATACGGTCGAGTATGAGGAATATACCCACACCTGGGTTGTAATGGAGGGCCTTATGCCGACATTGCCCCCGATCCTGAACACCCAATTCCCACCGGGCGATTACGAATACAGGCTCGACATTTCGTATGATGTGGAATTCGAGATGCTTTATTCACTCAGCGGAGCCAGCTTCGGTCAGAAGGAGAATGCCGGCAACATCGACTTCTTCATAGCCGACGCCGACGAATATGCGAAGTATCAGTCGGATGATAGCTTCCAGGCTCATGAGTGGCGAGAGGATTCGTCGGGAGACAGCTTCGGGGTCGAAGTGCCATCGGAGACTCTCTACTTGGTCTTCTCAAATGAGGACACGACATGCGTCAAGCAGTTTGTGAGGATCACGGTTGACGTGAATAAGAAGGTCGGCGGGACCTACCAGCTGGTCGAGAGCTACAGCAAATTCGTGTCTATATCGTGCCGAGATTCATTCGCACTTCAATTCACTCCTGCTGAGACACCGTCGATGCCTCCGAGCATTCTGGCAGCCGGCCACCTGGAGGCGGACGTCAATTCAGCTACCGGCTTCGAGTTCGGCATGCAGGCACTCGTGGTCGATCCTGACGGTCTCTCCGACATCCAGAGCGTCGAGGTCTATTACTCCGGAATTCCGCTCGGGATATTCCTGACCGACGACGGTATCGAGCCGGACAGTTTCCCTGGCGACGGTATCTTTACCACGCTGAACCAGATGGCTCCGAACGAGATAGCTCCTGGCCGCTATTGCGTTGAGCTGGTCGCGACTGACCAGGCAGGAAACAAGAGCAGCTCGTGGCCCTATTTGAACGTTCTCTTTGGCCCGCTCGCGATGCCTGGATTTGCATCTCAGATGAATACCGACATCTGGCAGCCCGCGGCGACCGCGGATGGCGCTCCCGTTGTACTCGGAGGCGGTTTCTGGGGAACCGACTCGGTGAGAAGCGGAGACCTCATCAATTTCGCGGTGCTCGTCTCCGATCCTGATGGCCCCTCCGATATAGACCGTGTCGAGCTTTTCCTCGAGGGTGGCGTGCCGACAGGATTCTATCTCAACGACGACGGCATCGACGGAGACGACCATGCTGGAGACGGCATATTCACATTCCAGACCGTCCTGCCATACGGAATGGCGACTGGGCAAATGGTCCTGGAGGTCGTTGCCTTCGACAACTCGGGCAACTCGAGCGCCACCTATCCATATCTCACGGTGAATTGAACTGATGGAGATAGGGAAGGAGCAGATTGAGCATCTGGCGGACCTGGCCGGGATCGAGCTCAGCGAAGAGGAGAAGGCGACCTTTGGACACCAGCTCCTGAGGATAATCGGCTACGTCGAGAAGCTGAATGAGCTCGACCTCGACGGCGTCGCGCCGACGGCTCATACCCAGGAGCTAACGAATGTCTTCCGTGAAGATGAAGTTGTCGCTGGTCTCACACAGGAGGAAGCGCTTTCGATGGCCCCGGATAGGCAAGGCGAATTCTTCCGCGTCCCGAAGGTCATTGATGACAAATGAGAGAAGAGATGTCATCTGAATTGCCTGAGAGTAGCGATTCGTTCCGCTGCGAACGTTGCCAGGATACCGGCTGGGTGGTCGAGGGAGGGGTGGCATTCCGATGCGACTGTTATGAGAGCCTGAAGCAGGACATTTTGCTGTCGCAAGCGGATATTCCGGGCCGTTATTCACATTGCAGCCTGCTGACATTCGAAGTCGATGACAATCCTAGCTTACTCCGTGCTCGAGACATCGCGATGGACTTCGTGAAGGCCTACCCGGCGAAACGGGATGGTCTCCTTTTCATGGGCGGCTGCGGTGTCGGTAAGACCCATCTCGCGGCGGGGATAATCAAGGACATAATCTCGAAGAGCGTCCCTTGCCTGTTCGTCGACTTCAGAGCGCTTCTCAGCGAAATAAAGGAGACGTATTCCGATCCCAGGAGCGAGACATCCGAGAGTGAAATATTGGAGCCAGTGCTCGAGACGGACGTGGTCGTCCTCGACGACCTCGGCGCAGAGCGAATCAGCGATTGGGTGCGCGATAAGCTGGGCTTCATCATCAACCATCGCTACAACCACAAGAAAGCGATGATTATCACGACGAACTTCATGGACTCTGCCGGCAAAAAGGACAGCCTGACGAGATCGACGGAGACTCTGCAGGACAGGATAGGTACAAGGCTGCGCTCCAGGCTCTATGAGATGTGCAGGCTGGTCGAGATCAAAGCGGACGACTACAGGCAGAAGCTCGCAGAAGAAAAGCCCGTCAGACGAAGAACTCGCAGGAGAGCCATTGAAGAATAGCGCAGAAGCACCGCTGATCGACATTTCGATATCGCTCTCGGCACGGACGGTGACCTATCCCGGGGACCCCAACGTCGTCATCGAGACAATAAAGGGAGACGACCCCGGGGACGTTGCGCTCGTTCACAAGTTCTGCATGGGGAGCCACTCCGGCACCCATATAGATGCGCCTGCCCACATGATCAGGGAAGGCAATGCTCTTCAGAAGATCGACCTGAATAAGTTGATTGGGCCCTGCTCGGTGGTGGATTGCACCGATTGCGAGCAGGCGATCGACGCCGATAGAATTCGCAAGAGCAAGCTCCCTCTTAGGACCAGAGTCCTTCTGAGGACAAGGAACTCCGAGATCATCTCCGGCGGCGAATTCAGGCGCGACTTCGTTCACCTGACTCCCGATGGCGCTTCTTTCTTGGCCGAGAGAGGCGTCTGCCTGGTGGGCATAGACTACCTTTCCATCGGCGCATCGGGCCCGGCTGGCGTCGAGACACACCGGCAGCTATTGAGTCGGGACATTGTGATCCTCGAGGGGCTGGACCTGTCGCGTGCTCTGGAGGGCGAATACGATTTGATCTGCCTGCCCTTGAAGCTCGATGTCCCGGACGGAGCACCCGTGAGAGCGGTTCTGCGGCGTCTAGATGGAATTAGCACAGGCAGAGAGGAGCAGGACACTCATCCGGATTCATGAGCGATGAATTGTGCTTAAAGGAGTTTGACCTTCATGGATAAGACCAACGAAAGGCGAGAACTGACGAGCCAGCGGGCTCGCGAGAGGGGCTACGAGGTCGATGGGCTACGGCTCGGATGCGGCTGGACGCAGGGAGAATTGACCAGACCATTGGCCCTGGTCGAGAGCTGTTATGGTCATTCACACCCAGGCAGTATTCACCTCGATGCGGTAACACAGAAGGCTTACGAGGGGCTCTTGCAGGCAGGATTGACGCCGGCCAAGTACTTCTGCTCCGACGTCTGCGACGGTATAACGCAGGGGACCGACGCGATGAGGCTCTCACTCGCATCCAGGGAGGTCATTGCCCACGCGGCCGAGCTGCATGGAAAGTCCGCCCATGCCGACGGAGTGGTCTTCGTGTCGAGCTGCGACAAGGCGATTCCGGGGCACTTAATCGCTGGTGCCAGGCTCGATCTGCCGACGGCATTCGCGCTCGGCGGAGTAATGTCTCATGGGTCACACTTCAAGACACTCGAGGCTGTCGTAGATGTCGAACGCAGATTCCAGAGGGGGGCTATCAACCGATCCACGAGAGATGCGCTGTACGAGGACGCATGTCCCACTGCGGGGGCCTGTGCATTCATGGGGACCGCCTGCACCATGCAGATCATGGCCGAGGCGCTGGGGCTCGCCCTTCCTGGGACCGCTCTTTTCCCCGCCGCATCTCTGAGCTTGCTCAGGCTGGCGAATGAGACGGGGCACGTCCTGGCCGAACTGCTCAAAGGAGGAGTCAGATTTTCTGATATCGTAACGCGAGCATCCCTGAAGAACGCTCTGACGGTGCTTGCTGCTGTCGGTGGTTCTACGAATGCGCTCCTTCATCTCGCGGCGCTCGCGAATGTGATGGGCTTCGAATTCTCGCTGAAGGAGGCGGATGCCATCTTCGCCAGCACACCGCTTTTGTGTGACATCAGGCCGAGTGGGCGATATCCCTCGGACTTCTTCTGGCAGGCAGGAGGTTTGCCCAGAGTGATCATGGAGCTCGGTGACGCTCTAGTGGGCAGCGCAAAGACGATCACAGGGATGACGCTCGCAGAATCTGCGGAGTGCTACATTCGAAGCCGCCCTGTGGAATTGGCTGAAGGCTACCTCAACCGATTTGGCCTCGCGCCATCGGATATTATCAGGCCGGTCAAATCCCCTCTCAGGAAATCCAGCCCAATTGCGATTCTATTTGGCAACCTTGCTCCGAACGGCGCTGTCGGTAAGCGAACCTCCGATTCGGATGGCCCGCGGATTTTCTCGGCAAGGGTGTTCGACGACCAAGAGAGCGCGCTCAGGGCAATCTCAACGAGCG
>JAFGIT010000101.1 GCA_016929465.1 Candidatus Coatesiibacteriota bacterium
GCGACGAGAATCGCAGCACCTCCCAAAGCGGCAGAGCAGATCCTGGCGAGCTTCAGCATCTTGCCATCGCCCCGGTCCTTCCACCCTAGTTGATGCTCGAACAGGTCCTTTACGAAAATGGCGGTCGAGGAGTTCAGTGCCGAATCCGCAGATGACATTACTGCCATCAAGAGAGCCCCGATAATCAGCCCCCCGAATACAGGATTGTTAAGCTGCTTCACGACCATGGGCAGCGCCTGCTGGGGATCGATATCCGGGAAGTGAATCCGCGCGTAGAGCGCAATGAAGAAAAGGACGACCGGAAATACCATGGCAAGGAAGAAGCCCACGCCAGCTATCCCGAGACGTGTATGCTTGACGTCCTTGCCCACGCAATACCTGGTCGCGTAGCCTGGCGCGAACGTCTCTCCGAGAAGGAATGCCAGGAAGGTCGTGATGAGAAATATCCAGCCTTTGCCACCCTCTAGCTGGAAAAATTCAGGCGGAATGATGTCCGTCACTCTGCCCCATGAACCTACGATATCTGGCACGCAGGCGATGAGAGTTATGACGAATCCAAACAATAGTACTACAAACTGATAGACGTCGGTGTGAATGACGGCGAGGAGCCCGCCCGCCGTGCTGTAGATCACGACCATTGACCCACCAATGAGAATCGCCCAGCCCAGAACCGCCTGTGAATCAGCGAATTGGGGCATTATGGCGGACAGCACCGAGCCGAACGCTGCCATCTGAGCTGCCACGATGAACACTGAGAACAGGAGAGATAGGACCAGCACAACGAATCTCGGTCCCGCCCCAAAACGATGCCCGAAATACCCCGCGACCGTGTAAAGCTCGGCCTTACGGAACTTGGGCGCAACAACCAATCCCGAAAAGATGAAATGGATATACCAACCTGTAGAGACGAGAAGCATGAGGATGCCCCAATCGTAGGTCTTGCCGATCGCGCCTATCGACGCGCCGCCTCCGATGACGGTCGCTCCCATCGTGCAGAAGAGAAAGAACCAACCGATATTCCGACCAGCCACAAGGAAATCATCAGCGTCGCTGACCTTTTTGGCTTTGAGCACACCTTTGAAGAAAACAAAGACCATGTAGCCGATGACAATGGCCCATAGTATAATCTGGTTGGACATCTCGCCTCCTGGTATTACTGATTTCGCGTTCCTATGGAGGGCGGCGCGTGTCAGAGCGCGCGCCAGCGCTTTAGAAGCTCTTGCAGGCTGCCGCTCGCGTCAAGAATGGCTAATTGGGCTGGTTCGGCTCTAAGGGCGTCTATTCTCGCCCCCCTGATGTGATACGAATGCTCTTTTGGCCATAGCCTCTCGATCCATTCGTCGAATTGCTCGAAGCTATACCAATATGATTCATAGTCTGAATAAGTCTCGATGTGGCCCGTTCGGATGACTTCCTTGACCAATTGCTCGTCGCGATGAAGCCGGAAATTCTCCTCGACTATCTCGCCGTTCAAATCGACGACATCCACCAGGATATCCTGATTGGGATCGTGAGCCTGTTTGTAATCCCTGGGGACCTTCATATATCGAGAATCCGAATAGGTAGCAGGCAACAGCCAATTCGGCTGGCCGCAGACCTCCATCGTAGATTCGTAGTTGCCGAGTGCAAACGACCCGATCGCATGCTTGCTATAGGCGCTGATTATCGCAATTCCACAGGCCGATTCGACAGCTCGACGCATTGCCCTGAAGAGATTCTCCGCGCCAATCTGCCCTTGCATCACACCGATGCTATTGCAGAGCGAAACCAGGACAGGCGTCGGATTTGGCGGCTGAGGTTCGAGCTCGAATGCGGAGCCGACCCTGAGAACAAGTCTGGAATCGATTAGACCATCCAATCCGGCGGCGGCGATCTTGCGCCTGGCAATGTCTATCATCGAGCTGGAGAAATCCACGCCTTTGATCGCCGACAGACCTCGCGCTAAAATCCCTGAGCGCTGACTTCCAGGCAGGGCCTGACGCGCGTTCCTCACCCTCTCGGCAGCCTCACTGAATAACCCATTCTCATTCGTGACCTTTAGCCCATACCGCACATGCAGACGACCGGACCCGCACCCTATGTCATGTAGATGGACCGACCTTCCGCAGTCGCGGATCAGATAGAGAAGGACCCGGTCCAACAGGTCCTCCTCGAACGACTCGTATGCCACTACATCCGGATGCCCGCAGACTATCTGATTCTCATAATCCGAAGCGCAGGAATCCCATACCTGCCGGTCGCGTTCGAATGCGCTCCGCAGAGAATCAACCATCGGTCTTGCTGGCTGCGAGATTTTCTGCGCTGTTAAGAACAGCTGAGAGAACGCGGCCCTTCTTGTTCTTGAATGACCTCTCGAACTCCTCGAAGGAGGGGACCATGACTTTCTCCACATACTCGCCGCTCATTAGCCTCAGAAGGGCAGAATAGCCCATCTTGAAGCGGATCTTGTCCCCGACGCCGAGGCCGCCGCTCTTCTCGCCCACGTTGATCACCGTGATGTCGCTGCTAGCGCCGGCGATCCTGTGGTTGTCGTTCACGGGAGTAAGGCCTGATACGTCGGTATCGAGCTCACCGATGTTGACCAAAGCGCGATAGCCTCGCTGCCCCGGCTGGATTGTCTCCTCCTGCATGTCACTCTGAAAAGGTGCGACCGTTGATGTCTCGACAAGCGGGACCAGGCCCTTCTTTTTGATCTCGGTGATTTCGGCCTCCAGCAGCATAACGTCATCTCTAAGACCAGGCAAAATGCCGCCCTCGATCAGGTTCGTTCCCAAAAAGACTGCCTCTCCGATGCGGAAGTGGTTTATCGCCCTCGGCAGCTGGGCGTTGAGAACTAGCGGTAGAGATATAGTCGAACCCGCGGAGATCATTGGGAGCTTGCGCTCGAACTTGAGCTCTAAGAGCTCTCGATAAAGAAGAAGCTGCATGAATTGATCGACCGTCGGGATAGCTCCGGCGAGGCAGCCGAGATTCGCACCTATGCCGAGGACCTCAATGAATGGTAGCTCGAATACTTGCTTATAGAATTTGATGAGAGTGCCGGGCAGTATCCCCTCTCGGAGGTCACCCAGTTCTATCATGATGATGATCTGATGTATTTTGCCAGCCCGTTCGCTGGCCTCGCTAAGAGCCTCTATGACCTCGATTTCGGAATTTAGACTCACATTGGCCAGCTGCACGGTCTCATCGACTGATGACAACGAGGGGCCTCGCAAATACCAAGTATCCAATTCGGGAATGACTCTCTCAATTGCCCTGAGGTTTTCGAGACGCGAATCACCCATCGAGCGCACTCCCATCAATTGCAGTGCTCTCAAGAGCCCGACATGTCCGCAC
>JAFGIT010000102.1 GCA_016929465.1 Candidatus Coatesiibacteriota bacterium
CCGCCCTGACGCCGAACGAGACGGAGATCGAGGAAGTCCTCGACATCCCGCTACAAACCAACGAGACACGGCTCATCGAAGAGGGAGAAAAGCTTAGAAAGCAGCTCGGGCTCGAGACGCTCCTCGTCACGCGCGGCAGCAAGGGGATGATGCTCATCAGCGAGTCCGGGGCAGAGGCGATACCGATTTTCGGCTCGGATGAGGTCGCGGATGTCACCGGCGCGGGTGATACCGTCGTCGCAGTCTTCACCACATCACTCGCCTGCGGCGCATCCTTCAGTGATGCAGCCCACCTCGCGAGTATCGCAGGCGGTATAGTGGTCACCAAGCGCGGCACCGCGACCGTCTCCGCGGACGAGCTCCAAGAGGCCGTCGCCACCCTCTAGCAGCGCATCCCTGCGGCTTCGCACGGCCCGCCTCATGAACGTTCATACCGTCCATCCCTGTCCATGTTGTCCATAAAAGCACAATGTCAGGCTGCTGACTCGCGCTGCGATGTTCCGTCGATCAACCTTGATTAATCTCGGAAAACTGGCAGTATAGACTCAGGACGTATTCAACATGGGATTGGTATTTGCCGAAGAATAAAGTCAAATAAATGCCCGTGGCAGGCCGCCCTTCAGCGGCGAAGATAAGATTCCCGAAAGGCGAATAGAGCAGCCAAGAAGCACCTATTGCCCCTAATATAATCGAGGCCCCCGAGTGGGCCACCGAGACGCATGGAGATGACATCGGATACAGGACGGAATAGTGATTCAGGGAGTATGAAATGTCGGATTTGCTGAAGTGCCAGAATTGCGGAAGGGTTCTTGATGAGCGGCTCTTCGATTGGACTCTGCATTGCCCGGAGTGTGGCGCCCGTTTGCAGGTCTCGCTGTCTGCACGAGCCGCCTCATATTTATCGAGAGATGTGCGATTCGATTTCATTCGCGAGGGCGTCAAGCTCATACCGGGGGCTTTTGCGGTTCTCTATGTGATGAGTCTGCTTACTCTCTCTCTCGTGATATCGGGCGCCTTGCGCCGCCCCTTGGGACTGTCCACTCGCCCTGACACCACCTATGCAACACCGGTGATCCTCCTCTGCGTCGGCCTGATTGCCGTCCTAATCTACGCCCGTCGATATACAAAACGGGTGGGGGCCGGGCTGGGCCTCGCTAAGACGGCGACAGCCTTGTCCTATATCGCAATCCCCTTGAGTCTGGCAATAGCAGCAGCCGGTTTCTTTTCTCAATCCACCCAAATGCACGATGTCCGCGAGACAATCGCACGCAACGAATGTCAGAGCATCAATTCGGCTCTACTGCTCTTCCACAGGGACACAGGGACGTGGCCCATCTTCACATCCGTGGGCCACTTGCCAGAAACCCGGGTCGATTATCTCTATGGCAACAGAGGCGACATGCCGGCTTTCGAAGACGACGTGCGCGCCTCATGGGGCACCCGGTCAGAGGATATGTATTTCACGCTGGTCACCAACGGGAAGTCAGAACCATGGTACCGGCATGGTCGCTGGTTGAGCGAATATGAGGAGGATGCGTTTAGAGACGCCGACCAGCCGATACCCTCACCAGGCGGTTGGAACGGGCCGTATCTTCCCTATGGGACCGATGATCCATGGGGATATAGGTACCTCATCTCGGTCAGCGGCTTCGATGAGGGTGGGACAAAACCCGAGAACCACGTCTGGTGCTTGAGCTCAGGAGTGAATGGCATAGTGGAGACCCCCGCGTGGGCTACCCAGACCCACGGGGATGATATTGGATATAGGACCAAATAGGATTTATTCAATGGGTGGATTGGGATAAGGACTGACAACAGGAGATGGAATCATGGGTGAAAAGATAGATGATGTGCTGAACGGCCCGCAGATGGAGCCGGAGAATGGCAACCGGCCCAAAAAGACAAATGGAGATGGGATCGATCCTTCGGACAGGGGATCTTCAGGGCTCAAGAGACCCCCGCGTGGGCTCTCGGTGGGGCCAATTCTCGTTAGCGTCGGGATTCTTATCGTCACACTCGTACTGTGGTGCGCCAAATTCGAATTTCTCGAGATGCGAGATCTACTCGGCTACATAGCATTAGTCGGAGCTTTTGCCATTATCGTGGGGATCGCATATTGGAGCGTCTGCACCTACATCACACTGCGCCGCCGCGAGAGCCTTGCCCTCTGGTCTCTTTCCTCGCTGGTCTTTCTTATGGCTGCTCCTGTCGTGATTGCTATTCTGTTGCTTGCTCCTTCTATGGCGGAATTGCGGTCCAATTACCGTGGTCGCTACGCTTGTGAGGTAATCCCGAATCTCGAGACAGACCGACGGATGGAAGTAGGTTCCGCGACTGAGAGCATTGCCCGGGGATTGTACTATCTAAGGCTCGATGTGCCCGCGAATGAGTTCTACAATCCAGGCGCGGAAGGTCCAACTGACACCAAACTGGATTTCATCTATGGCAATACCGGGCAGATGCCTGAGTTCAGCGAAGAAGCGGCGCCCTCATGGGGGAGCCGGTCAGAAAACATCCACTTCCTACTCGCCACGAACGGAAATACCACGCCATGGTTCAAATACAAGCAGCCCGGGTGGGATGGACCCTATATGAAGAAGGAACTCGGTGCCGACCCATGGGGGTATGCTTATATCGCCTCGGTCAACGGCTTCGAGGACGGCCCGAAGCCGAATAATTACGTCTGGCTACTGAGCGCCGGCCCGAACCACATCGTTGAGACCCCTGCCGATTCCCCTACACTCGTGGGTGATGACCTGGGTGCAAACCTGAACCAGATGCCTCACATCTACTCAAGCTGGACATGCGGCCCCAAAGGCTGTGGTCCCACCAAGAGGAGATGACGCACGGATTCCAGTGGTGTAGGACGGGCTTTCCGAGGCTGTGCCATAAATGCAGTTTCCGATCTGTAGAGGCGGAGGCTTGTCCCCGCCCATCTATATATTCGGGCAGGCA
>JAFGIT010000103.1 GCA_016929465.1 Candidatus Coatesiibacteriota bacterium
ATCGTACTCAACACACTCTTGAGCTCGGGAAGACCCGAGACGAGAACCTCAGCCTCCTTGACGCGCTTGATGGTCCTCGGAAGATCGTAATGAGTCGGGAACTCCAATTTGATGAAAATCTCGCCGCGGTCGGGATCGCTCGCGAAAGAGGTACCAAGCTGAGGGATCAGCGAGACAGAGTGGAAGAGCATTAAGACAACCAGGATCATCACTGCGATTGCCGACCATCGGTGGCGCTCATTGAACTCCAGGATTCTCCTGTACGTGACGATTGCCCTCTCGAAACCACCGTCCCATATACGATTGAACCTCGAGAGCAGAGACCTCTTACTTCCGGTGTTGGCCTTGAGGAGCACCGAACACAGAATCGGCGTGAGAGTGAAGGATATGAACAATGAGACCACGGTCATTATGACCATCGTGAGTGCGAAGAATTTGATGAAGCGGCCAATCATGCCCCCCATCACGGCAATCGGAAATAGAACGACGACGTTCGTCGCGGCGCTCGCGAGAACTGCTATGAATGCCTCCTTCGTCCCAAGACGCGCCGCCTCCTTCGGATTTCCGTCTGTCTCGAGGCGGCGGACTATCGCCTCCATTACGACGATTGAATTAGTTACCAGAATCCCAACAGACATCCCAATCGCAAGCAGCGTTGGCACATTGAGTGTGTAATCTAGCGCTTTCATGAAGAAGAGACCGATCACAATTGTGAGAGGCATTGTGACCGCAATGACCAGCGTCGACCGGAAATTATGCAAGAACAGGAACAAGATAAGTGCAGTCAGTAGTATCCCCTGCCCGATATTCACCCATGCACTCTGAACGCTCGACTCGATAAAGCGGCCGTCATCGGTCACCCAGACCAAGTCCATCCCGCCCGGAAGCTCCTGCCGGAGCTCGTTCATCTCATCTCTGACTCGCCTGACTACCTCTACTGCGTTTGCTTCGGATTTCTTTACGACCTTGATCGCGACCGCGGACTTGCCGTCGATAAATGCACGCTGCCTTAGCTCCTCGGTGGTCATCTCCACTCGGCCGATGTCTTTTATGTAGCACCGGCGCCCCTCGTCGCTGACCAATTCCAGCATCCCGATGTCCTCGACGTCATCGAATTCAGCGTCGAACTTGACCGAGTACTCCATCCCCTTCTCGCGGAGCCTGCCTGAGGGGACGGTCTTGACGCCTGCCTGTATGGCGGAAACAACATCCAGGGTCGTAAGGCCGCGCGCGCCAAGCTCGTTGCGGTCCAGCAGGACATGGACCTCTCGCTTTGCGCCGCCGATCAGACTCACGTCCGCAACGCCGGGGAGCACCGTAATCCTATCCCGGAGAGTGTTGTCAGCATAATCGTAGAGCTCATCAATCAGCCGATCCCCCGTGAGAGCCAATTGAATGATCGGGCTGGCGCTGATGTCCATCTTCATTATTTTGGGGTCTCTGACGCCCTCTGGAAAGTCGCCGCGAATCAGATCGACCTTCTCACGAACGTCGGTGGCCGCAATGTCAACATCCACCTCCAACTCGAACTCCAGCAAGGTCTGGCAAGCATTCTCCATGCAAGACGAAGAGACGTGCTTCAGTCCCTCGATCGTGACAACCTGGTCCTCGATGCGCTTCGCGACATCTGTCTCTATCTCCTCGGGACTTGCGCCGGGATATTCCGTGACAATCGTTATGTATGGGAGATCGACCTTGGGCATGAGCTCCAGGCCGATCTTTCTGTACGCATTGAATCCGAGCAGAGCAAGGGCGATGATCAAGCAGCTCATCGCTATTGGACGTCTAACGGATGCCTCGGATAGGAACATTAGTTCGATTCCCCCCTGATCTCCACCGAATCACCATTAGAAAGGAATGTCTGGCCCTGCCTCACCACCTTCATCCCCTCCATCAACGATGAACTGAGAACCTCTGTGTAGCCATCGGATTCCAGGCCTGTTTCAACAGGAACCTCCTTCGCGGCGCTAGAATTCACGATGAAGACAGCCCGGCCACTCTCGCGCTTGATCAATGATTCTTTGGGCACTCCAAGGCCTCGTCTGCTCTCGAGCACTATCGAGATCTCTGCCATAGCGCCTGGGACTACACCCCCTGGCGGATTATTCAGAAGGCATTTGACCTCGAAGGTCCGCAGCCTGGGATCCACGGTAGGGCTCTTATAGGTCACCGTATGGTGACCGGCATCGATCCCGTAAACCGTAATCCACATCTCGGTCTGGCCGACGACGATGTCTAAGTAATGCTGTGCAGGAATGAAGGCCGAAGCCTCGATGGCCGAAGTGTTCTCGATCCTGAATACCGGCTTCGCCACCTCGCCTGATTCCCCCTCCTCGTGGAACTGGTGAGTGATGGTCCCGTCGATTGGGGCCAGCACCAGAGTGTCCTTGAGGTCCTTCTCTGCGATCGACAGTGCGACTTCGGCCTGAATAGCCGCTTCCTTCTGCAGGTCAACGACGCTCTCGGCATGCTTATAGGCGGCCTGAGCCTGCTTGTAACGCGACTCTTGCTGCTCCAGAGCATCCAGGGAAACTGTCTTTTTCTCATATAGCTTCTTATACCGGTCGAGGTCCAATTTCGCCTTCTCGAGCTGGACCGAAACCTGCTCCTGGCCCGCCTCCGCCTCACGAAGGGAACATCTCGCAACGGCAAGGGCCTGCCGGCTGACGTCAACGGCCTGCTTGAACTTAACATCATCGATCCTGAACAGCTTCGTCTCATTCGCCTTCACCGCGTCATGCTCATCAACGAAAACCTCCACTATTGCACCGGCAATTCGCGGAGAGACTTCGGCAAAATTCTCCGACACCAAATTCCCCTGGACCACCACTCTGTTCTCGAAGGAGTGGGAAGATATGCTCTCTACCACAACGGGCACTGAACGGCTTTTCGAATTCCCACTTTCAGCACTGCCCCCGGCATCACCACAGCCGGTCGGCAAGACCAAGAGAACAATCGCAGACAGCACCAGGGCGGGCTGTAGATACTTAGACATTCTGTCTTTGATAGTCATTCAGTAAGAGCTCCTTTGAAGTGAGAGTTTCTCGATTGTCGGCGGATAGAGACCAATCTCAGGCTATAGATTCGCATCTGACTTATTCAGGCTTATTACAGACGGGGAATTCGGACATCAGACCCTTGAGTGCAAGTGAAAGGCACGCTTCGGACTCGCCGGCGATGTCTCCGAGTCGGCGGCCAGTGTCCAATTTCCACCCCACAAGCCCATCGAGTAGACAAAAGACAAGGACGCCCCCCAGTTCAGCATCGTAGATGAAATCGCCCGACGCGACCCCCTCACGGACTACCGACGCGATCAAATCCTCGAAGAAAACATGCTTAGACTGACGGAGAGCTCTTATCTCCTCGGAAGCGACTTCTGCAGCCCTTATGATCTCCAGCAAGGTCCGCTTCTCCTCGATAGCATTGAGAACCGTGCAAATTATGCTCCTCAATTTCTCTACCGGCTGCATTCCTGACTGCATGATACTCTCGAGTTCAGCCTTCAACGGCTCGAAGGCAGTCTCGATGACGTGCTTGATGATCTCTTCCTTGTTAGAGAAATAGTTGTAGAGCGTTCCGGTTGAAACATCAGCCTCCTTGGCAACTCGCTCCATGGTCAGACCTTTGAAGCCGAACTCGTCGAGCACCTTCATAGATGCATCATAGACAGAGCCCCTCATTATCGCTTCCCATTGGGCTTTCCGTTTTACGTTGATATTGGCCATGGTTTAATTCCTCGAGTCTGAATACCCGTTCATTACCATGAGTGAACATTCAATCGTGAGGATGGTTCCGCTTAATCCGACTGCGATACTTGCATTCAGAGCTTCAGTAAAGGAATATTCCGAATTGGATAACTCACAAGGCATTAATCCATGAGGAGGGCCCCGATGCATATCGAAACTCTAACCGCTTTCTTCATGTGGTGTACCATCATCAATGGAGCCATATTGACCATTTGGACCGTCTCCGCTCTCTTCGCAATGGATCTCATGTATGCCATCCACGGCAGGTGGTTCTCGATACCACGTGAGATGTTTAATATAGCGATATATTCGCTATTGGGCCTATTCAAGCTGCTCTTTTTGATATTCAGTGCAGTCCCCTTCATCGCCCTGCTGATAGTAGGGTGATGTGTTTCACCGGGAATCCTGTGTGATTCGGGCCGACGCCCGACAGCAATCTCACACGGGAGATGCTGCAGGTGATAATGTATTAAGGCGTCTGAATGAGCGACCAATCCTTGATAGGAATCCTAAATGATCCCTCAATCAGCACCCCGAGCCACAGCTCCGACACTCTCCCGTTCGGAGGGCGCTGCACGGCGGTCTCAAAGGAACTCAAAGGTCTGGATTCTTGTTTTGATATATACCGGAACTGTATCCAATGTTAGGCTTTTCAAACGTAAGGAGATGAATATGGGCTCCCCGTCCAGAAGTTTCACGATAGGATTCGCAATCTCTTTTGTATTTTTGCTCGCGTTTTCGAGCTTCGTGCTTTGTAGCACGGCCATTCCCGTGACCCAGGAAGAGGCTCAAAGAGCAGCTTCGACATACAAGTCCATTGGCTCGGCGCAATACCCCGAATGGACGGATGCGAGCCTGGTTCTCACCCGCACCTTCTATGACCTCGCTTTCGAGGCGAGCGCCTTCGAGTTCGCCGTTCAGTCTGGAGGTCGTCAGATTGGGCACATCATCATTGGCGGAAATCGAGACTTCCCGCCGTTGATTGAGTACACGAACGGTCCCTCGGTTATCGACCAGGGCGTGAGCCGCGGGAATGCCCCTGCCGAGGCTTTACAGAGCGTTGAGTCCGGCGGCGAATGGACCCCCATATATGTCGGAGGGTTCGACTACTATCTCGTTGGGCCGGATGCGGTTTCGGATTTGGTCGATGTTCTCAGGGGAGGCCGCGTTGAGCTTGCTGATCTTCAGCTGTTTTCAGAGGACCTTTCGGCCAAGCTGAGAGCTGTGCCTGGCACATTCTCCGGCATGTGGGAGGCTGCGCTCTCGGGCAAATCAGTGAAGGCCGAGGACGACTACAGCATTCTCATCGAGGCGGAAGGTTATACCTGGTATAGGGGCTGCGGCCCGACTTCCGGGACGATGGTCCTCGGATATTATGGGAACGCCGGATACCGTGAGCTCGATTACACCCCGGAATCCTTCGTGTGGGATGGTCCATATACGATGAATCCTTATATCCCTCGCGACCTTGCAGACATGGTGGCTGACATCTGCGATGTTCCTCGCTCGGGAGGCAGAGTCGATGACTACGGTGTATATACCGGGGAACTGGCTGGTGCCATAGTCAGGGTTGCCCAGTCGCACGGATACAAGGGATTCCAGTGCTACATGTATCAGGACCTGCGAGATTACACCATCTACAAGGACACAATTGACGGCGGTGACCCGTGCGTATTCGGAATCACAAAAATGGACCCCGGCTCGTATGACAACCACGCGATCATGGGCGCTGGTTACAATTACAGGAATCCGGAAGCGGGTCACCTTGCGATTGTGTTCGACACCTGGGTAACAGGCGAGCGCACCGCCGCACAGGAATACTTCATCACTTACCGGTTGCTGACGGTCTATAGCCCGCTCGTCGCGGAGCAAGACCTTGAACTATCGGCCGAGAGCTACGACTATGGCTACGTCAACGTCGGGGACCACGATGACTGGATGCTGAAGATAGGAAATATCGGGGCGTTGCCGCTCCTCGTTAATAACTTGTCCTTCGACGACCCCGACTACTCCGTGACCTTGCCTTCATTCCCATACACGATCGCTGCAGGTGAAAGCATATTCGCTAATATCAGATTCGAGCCGAGCCACGCTGGCAGGATCTCCGCGACCATGACCATCGAGACCGACGATCCGGATCCGAACGAGGAGTTCTGCGAAGTATCTCTGTCGGGGCGGGGAATAGATAACACCGCTCCGATCGTCCGTAGAGCGGGATTCATGGGAGACCATCTCGCCGCCGGAGCATCGGGCAATATCTCAGTCCACGCCGAAGTCTATGATGCCGAGGGCAACTCGGACATCGACGTGGTCAATTTATTCATTGGGACCCTCGAGGGTGGCCATATAAGCTCGCTCGAGCTCTTCGACGATGGTCAGCACGCGGATGGCGGTGCCGCGGACGGGATTTATGGGAATGAGTTCTGGGTAGATGCCGCTCCAGCGGGTGTTTACGTGTTCGAGATAGTGGCCGAGGACACCCACGGCGCCTCGAGCAATGTGTGGCCATACATGCGGATTGGCGACTCAGGTACTGCCAAGTCGAATGACACACTCTGGGGAGTGTATCCTGGAATGGGAGAGGCCGGTGATTCATCGGTCGCCAATATATACATGGCCGGCTTCGACACCACCTCGATAACGCTCGAAGCGGGCGGGAAGCTTCTCTGCGTAGCCGATATCGATGACTACCTAGATGGCTCGAGCCTCGCTCGCGCCGAGCTTCGCTTCGAGGGCGGCGGAGTCCTGACGCTCCTTGACGACGGCCAGGGCGATGATGAAATTGCTGGCGACGAGCGCTTCACTGGAAGCATGGACCTCACACCAGGCTACCCAGCCGGTGATTACCTGCTCGAGATCGTTGCGATCGACGGCTCGGGACGTGAGAGCGTGGCATATCCGTTCTATGTCGTGAGGTAGTTACTGCAGTATTTAAGAGATATTTTCCCTTTTACTCGGGCCCGTCGCGCGTGATGGGCCCTTTTTTTTGGTCGGCAAAGCCTGCTGCCTATCTCGCCGGCATTGCGTTTTCGCCTGACGACGTGCTATGCTGGCAGAGGGTAGATGATATTCGCTATTAACAAGCGAGGCAGATGTGACTGAAATCCAGCGGGAAATTCTCTATGCGGACAAGCCCCTATATGACCCCCAGCACGATAGCCTGGGCTATGGCCCATTTGCGGAGCAGTCGGCCGACTCATTCTGCGGATGCCGACCGAGGGCATGGTGGTGGCCATTCGCGGCGATTGGGGATGGGCAAGTCCACCGTTTTGAATTTTGTGGAGCACTATCTCGGCCGGCCCCCGGATGGCAACACTCACCCCATTGTAGTTCGTTTCAATCCCTGGTGGTTTACCGGCCGCGAGGATCTCATCCTGCAGTTCTTCGACAGCACCGCCCAGGGCCACCCTGGATTCGTATTTCGAGAAAAGACTTCTCCCCATATTCAGGGATACCCCCAAGGAACTCTTTGATGAGGAGCGGCTTCGTTCGTTCTACTCAAGAGCCATTGGGCTTTTTGTGAAGACCCCGAGGGATGCCATCCGACTGGTCAATTCGGTGGCGCTGCGCTATAGCGAAGTCGAAGGCGAGGTCAAATGTCCAGACTATGTAGCCATCAACGCGCTTAACGTTTTCTGCCCATTGGCTTATGATGTAGTGGTCAATAACAAAGATAAATTCACATTCTTGGGGGAAGATGTGATAGAGCCGGGGGCCAGGATGGATGAGCTCAAGGGATTTCATGGAACTTGGTTTACCGAAATACCCAAGCGCGATAGAAGCCGAGTCAGAGCGCTCATCTCCGTTATGTTCCCTGCATTGGCTGGGATTATGGAGGCACTAGACAATGAGTCGGCTTAGATCATCAAGTGTCTTGCCAAATCTGGAAATCTCCAGTCCGGTGGGATTCGAAGCTTATTTCAGGCATGAGATACCGAGGGGGGGGCTCTCCCATACCAATATCATGGCGAATCTTGCTATTGCAGACAGTCCCGAAGAGTTCGGGCGCAGATTACTCGACATGCATGATAAGGAACTGGCCGGTGGTGTAAACATGGCGACCGAGTTCTTTGCGCGTCTTGAAGACTATACAGGCGAGATCATACCCAAGAAGAACATTTCTTCCATCCTATCCGCCATTTTTGATGTTGGCGACCAGCTATGGAGCGACGAAAGGCATCAGGGCAGAGCCGTCTTCTTCGGCGCATACACGTATATAATGCGGGTGGTCTATCAGCTGTCTCAAAGGCTTAGCGAGCAGGAGAGATTTGATGCTTTCAGTGCTGCTTTTGCCAAGGGAAGAGCACTTGCTACCATTTGTGGGGAGGCCAGATCGCTCGCCGGTGAACACGGCTTGAGCGAAGTTTTTAATCCCCCCTTGGAGGAAAAGCAGCTTACGATCGAGCATCTATATGAGATCCAGAGAATACTCCTCGAGCGCGTAAGAGCCGCAGCGGAAGATGGCTCTCTGCTTGATTCCCGAATGCCAGCCCCGCTCTACTTCTGGGATGAAGCGGAAGAGGGCGATGCTGTTCAGCATTGGGTGGCCGAATATACGAGAGATGACAAGGGGCTGGTCGAGTTTCTCGAGACATTTCTGGTCTATTCAAGAGACATGGATGGCGAGAGGATAGAGCCACATATTCACCCGGATTCGGTCCGGCAATTCATTGCACTTGGGGAAATAATCGACCGAGCTAGAAGGCTTGCAGACGCAGATTGGCTCTCCGATACGCAGCGTGATGCAGTCAGTCAATTCGTAAGGGAATTCGACACGCATAGGTCGGATACTGCTCCAGATGCACCTGAGGATGCTTAGGATACGATGCACTGAATTAAGAGCCCGGTAACCAGCCGAGCGGCTAGATTCCCAGGCAAGATCGTTATCTAGTCCGCATTGATTGTCGTTAGGCTTTAGGGACCTATCCAGGCTCATCGACAGCATGGGAGACTTCTTCGTTCCTCATTTCGTTTTTCCCCCGACGCTTTCGACCGGTCAGGACTTTTCGAATGAAGTCTCGGCTGGGCGATAATTATGCCAGCTGATCGCACCATCAGGCAGCCTCGGCCTTGCACTGTCAGGATGGAACCTGTATCCTTTATAAGCGTAATTTGATGAACAATATTTGACCGAGGAGATACTCCAGATGTCAATTCGTGAAGATTTGATTAATGTGATTCCGGAGATTGGCCTGCTAGAGAACGAGTCGCTGAGGGAGAAGACCGTCACTGCCTGGCAGATGGCCTTGGATGCTGCCGGAATCCAACCCGAAGCTCTCAATGAGATGCCTTTCTCTTTATTGGCAAGGCGCTGTGGAATAAGTCTCGCCGAACACATCAGAACGGTAACGAGGTCTGCAATGGCACTCGCTGATGAGATGTCGGCAGGCTACGGAAATCGCGCCAAACTGGACCGCGACATCGTGATTGCGGGTGGAATCGTCCACGACATTGGGAAGGTCATGGAATATGAGCAGGGCGGCGAAGGTTACCAGAAGAGCTATTACGGGAAGATGCTCCGGCATCCCTTCTCGGGAGTCTGGATATGCGAAAAGGCAGGCCTTCCTGTTGAGATACTGCACATAGTCGCAGTTCACTCGAAGGAGGGGGATGGCGGCCATCGCAGCCTGGAAGCTTCCATCATTTTCCATTGCGATTTTGCCAATTTCGAATCATTCAGGGATTGATCAAGGACTATGAAGAGACTCCGAGCAGCAGTTATTCTGGGGGGGCGGTCCGTAGAGCATGAGGTCTCGATCGTTTCGGCCAAATCGTTCGTTGGCGCGATGGACAAGAGCAAGTATGAGCCAGTTCTCATCGGCATTGACGGCGCCGGAAAGTGGCACCTTCTCGGCGGCGATTTCGACGCAGTGGATGAGCGGGTGCATCCTGATTCCGGCAGTGCACTCCGACTTCTATCCGATATGCCCCTTTTGCCTTCGTCGTCCGGTCCCGCCGAAAAGGAGACCGAGGAGTCCGCGATCGGGCAAATCGATGTCGTCGTTCCGATGGTTCACGGCAGCTTCGGCGAGGACGGGTGTATTCAAGGCCTTTGCGAGCTGTTGAATCTGCCCTATGTGGGAGCGGGCGTGCTCGGATCAGCGCTCGGCATGGACAAGATCACAACCAAGCGTCTGTTCAAAGCAGAAGGCTTTCCAGTGGCGAAGTTCATCTCAGTCGAAAAATGGGAGTGGCTGCAACAGCCCAAGCGGCTAAAGAGCCGAATCGGAGCGAGAATAGGGTACCCTTGCTTCGTGAAGCCGTCGAATTCAGGCTCCAGCGTCGGGATAACCAAGGTGCATGAGGCAAAGGAACTGGAGAGCGCTCTTGATTCCGCCGCAGAGCACGACCGTAGAATAATAGTTGAAGAGGCGATCGACGCAAGGGAGCTCGAATGCAGCGTTCTTGGCAATGACGAGCCGGTTGCCTCCGTCGTGGGTGAAATCATCCCCTGCAATGAATTCTACGATTACGACGCCAAGTACATCGATGAATCATCTGAGCTGGTTATACCCGCGAAGATATCGCAGCAGATCTCGCACAACATCCGGAATTGCGCTGTCCGCGCATTCAAATTGCTCGATATCAGCGGGATGGCTCGCGTAGACTTCCTCATGGATAGGTCAACCAAGCGAGTCTATCTTAATGAGCTGAATACGATACCGGGCTTCACCAGCATAAGCATGTACCCAAAACTATGGGAAGCATCGGGCGTCCCGTATTCCGAGCTAATCGACAAGCTGATCGAGCTTGCCTTCGAACGTCACAAGGAAAAGTCCATGAGGCGCTTCGACTATGGAGGGAGCGTGTGAATCGGCGAGAAAAGGTGGACTCGAAGTATGTTCCTGAGTTGATCACGGGCATCGTAGAGAGACTTACGGCGGCGTATAGGCCACAAAAGGTGATACTTTTTGGCTCTTACGCGCGGGGAGACGCGCGCGCGGATAGCGACATCGACATTTTCATAATCAAGGATACAAAGGAGCGCATGATTGACCGCTGCATAGAGGTGCGGCGGCTTCTCTCCGATCCGGACCGCCTGATCGGCCTCGAGATCATGGTCTTTACGCCTGATGAAGTTTCGCAGCGTCTCGAGGTGGGGGATCAATTCGTGCGTGAAGTCCTTCAGGAAGGGAAAATCCTCTATGCCTCTTAGGGATTCGCTGTATCCGGATGATTGGCCTCGTATCGCCCAGAAAGACTTCCAGCGTGTGAACCATTTGCTGGACGTTGATGATCCTGAAGCAGCCGGCTTCTACCTTCAGCAGGCGAGTGCACGATTTGGAGGTCCTTTTGAACGAGGCAATAGTCTTTGAGAAGGGCCTCGAGCGCTTCCGAGAGATCTGCCAGAGAATCACTCAGTATTATATGCTGGATAGATATCCGTTCATTCTGCAGGCCGCCTTGAATCAAGATGATGTCCGGGATTCTCTGCAGGATGTCACTGCCTTGGTGGAGGCCGTCGAAGCAATGCTCGCAGATGCTCGCATTTGTAGGACTGACAAGCCAGATTAGGCCGAACACTGGGTCTCTGACATCATGAATTCACCGTGTCATGATACCAATACCACAGCCGCCCTCGAGTGTGCTGATGGATTCACCTTGAGTTCGCCGAAGATATGGGACCGCCTGTGAATAGGCTGTATCTCGGGGATAACCTGGCTATCCTGAGAAGCCAGACCCCTGACGCCTCAGTTGATCTCATCTACCTCGATCCGCCATTCAATAGCGGGAAGGCATACAGGATCAGCCCTGAGGAAGGAGATATGGCGGTGGGAATAGCGGCATTCAGGGATACTTGGAAGTGGGATGATGCGGCAAAGTCGATCTTCCGCGAACTAATCGACTCCGGACCGGAGAAGGTCGTGAAGTCGCTGCAGGCCTTCCGCGACATCCTCGGCGAATGCGGCATGATGGCCTATATAACGTTTGTTGCCCCACGTCTGATAGAACTGCGCCGCGTCCTCAGATCCACCGGTTCTATCTATCTTCACTGCGATCCGATCGCAAGCCACTATCTCAAGCTGCTGATGGACTCCGTATTTGACAGAAAGAACTTCCTGAATGAGATAGTCTGGTCCTACGACGCCGGGGGGAGAAGCAAGCGTCGCTTTGGCAGAAAGCACGACGTGATACTCCTCTACGCGCGCTCGAAAGATTACTACTTCGACGGCGACGCAGTCAGGATTGAAATGAAGGCGGGGAAGAGCAGCTTTGGCGGCCGGCTCTGCGTGGATGATACTGGCAGAAAATTCCGCGAGGTTTGGGGCACCGGCAGGAAGAAGCTCTATAGATACTACCTGGATGCGGGGAAGATCCCAGAGGACGTATGGCACATCCCCTCAATCCAATCTCAGGATGGCGAGCGCGTTGGATATCCGACTCAGAAACCAGAAGCGCTGCTTTCGCGGATCATCGAAGCAAGCAGCAAGCCCGGTGACACAGTTCTCGATCCCTTTTGCGGGTCGGGCACGACCTTGGTCGTTGCGGAGAGATTGAAGAGGAACTGGATAGGGATCGACACCTCCGAGCATGCAATCGCTCTCGCGAGAGACCGCATCGAGAGAGAATTCGGGGCGACTCGCACCCGGAATTGATGGATTACTCCGGGCACCGCTCCGTCTGTCAGAGGCCGCTTCCAGACAAGCCGGAATAGCGACCCAGCGCGGCTCATTCCCTAACCATATTCCCGACGTTAAGGACAAAATCGGGATCGAGGATCCTCTTTACCGCACTTATATCAGCAAGCCCCCGTTCCCCATACATGAGCTGCAGGTAAGGGACATCCCTTCCGTCTATCTCGATAGACTTCTTGCCCACTCCGTGCTCGGCGGAGATCGTCCCCCCAAACGCGACCACTTTCTTCGCCAGCCCCAAATATAGGCCCTTGGCAAAGGCCATCTCTGGCCCATTGGCCGCTATGAAGTTGAAGTGCAGATGATAGTCGCCGAGATGACCGAAGAGCACCGTATGGACACCCGGCCTGGGGAATTTCGCCGCGAATGCCTCGTCTGCCTCCCTATAGGCCACCATCATCTCAGGGAAATGTGCCGCTGGGACAGCGAAGTCTGTCGCCAATTTGTGGCTGTCATGCTGTCTAAGATAGCTATTGACCGATTCGGGCAGGGAGTGCCGAAACTCCTTGAAATCCGACGGCGGCCCCGACCAGTCATCGATCACCGAATGAGCCTCGCAGGACTCGAATATCTTGTCGATCGTGCTCTCCCGGTCTCCCAACGCCTCGACCATCACAGCCGCACGGAAGCTCTCCTTGATGCGAGTTTCCTTCTCGCGCATAAAGGCCAGGGAGTTGGCATCGAAATGCTCTATCGCGATGATTCCTTCTTCGCGAAGAACTCTGAGGTCATCAGCGTAGCCGAGTGCATCAGCCTCGGAACCAAAAAAGGCCACATCGGTGATGAGTTCGCTCGGCCTCGGGGCCAGCTTGATCTCTATCTCCGAGATGATGCCGAGTATCCCCTCGCTGCCTATAAAGAGGTCGATTAGGTCCATGCCGGGAGATGCATAGAGACCGGCGGCGTTCTTCACCTGTGGCATCGAATAGGAGGGCAGAGGTACATCGTATGTCTGACCGGAAGCCGTCCCGAATCTGATGTGGCCGTCATCGGACGCTCGAATCTTGCCTCTTCTCATCCTGATTGAATCACCATTCGCGAGCACCACCATGAGCGCCCTGATCCAGTCCCTGGTAGGGCCATAATAGAATGTCCGTGCACCGGATGCATTTGTCGCCACGGTGCTCCCGATCTGGGCACTCGATTCGGTTGGATCCGGCGGATAGAATACATCTTGGGGGAGCATCTCTGACAGCATGTCCAGTGTTATTCCAGGAGGCACAATCGCCGCGCTTCTGTCCTGGGAGACCAATATCATCGCCCGGCCGGCAGGATATTCCGCTTTGATCATATCCCAGCCCTCACGGGGGGCCGCGCACAGCATACGCTCCATGGATATTATCGATCCGCCACAAAGAGGCACCCGCGACCCTGTCACCCCGGTCCCAGCACCAGACATGGTGCAATTCGAGGTTCCCCCATAGTCGCCTCGGAGTATCGATGTCAAATCAATATGATTTTCGGGATAAAAGACCCTCGAGACACAGTCCGGGCTCGCTTTCAGTGCATTGCTCTCGTCACTTAGGTAAGGCTCTATCGCTGATTTGTCTTCTATGACTCTCATTTGGCTGCTTCAATCGTGGATATAAAGGGCGTTGAATTGAACTCCCGTGCGCCGGGGCTATCGGTAGCCGGGCCCCGATGAGCTTTTCTTGAGCAGCAATTCAAAGAGCTCCTTCGTC
>JAFGIT010000104.1 GCA_016929465.1 Candidatus Coatesiibacteriota bacterium
CGAGCAATAATGTACTTGACCCTCATTATACTACACTGCGCATTTCGTGGAAGCTTCATGCCCGATTCTCGGAGCCACAGCGCCTCTGACATTGCTTCCCAGAAAAGAGATCCCTATTAAAGGCCAGATGCGGAGTCGTTAGCAAAGAGTGCGTGCGGAATTGAGCGTTGTTTATTGTGGAGTCACGTCCCGTAAGAGCAATGGTTAGCACCCTGGCAGTCTCTAGGGCTTTTGCCTTTCGAGCAGGAATGGCGGGCAATAGTTATCGATTGGCCATAATTCCTTCTCATTTGGAGAGTTCTCCCCTATTATCCAGATTGTGCCTCCGTATTTATAAGAAAGAATGGACAAACAAGAGGTTATAGATGCCGTCTCGCGCTCCCAGAAAGGGAACCAGCAAGAGCGATAAGCCCAGGAAGAAGCCCTCTTCTGCCTCGAGCACGAAGAGAAGCAAGGCTAGACCGGGGCAGAGCAAGCGAGATTCTACGGTCAGGCGGAAACCGCGCAGAGCGCCCTCAACGCGAGCTCCGAGGGCATCGAGTCGACCCATTTCTCCCTTTGTTTTCATAATCGCCGGCCTTTTCGCATTCGCTGTTGCGATTTTTGGGTTGGATTTCCTGCAGACGAGATACGGCAGTTCTTCCGTGACTGTCGAGATGTTCAGTTGGGCGCAAGACATGGGACTATTCTCGGATAAGAACAGGCAAAAGAAGTCTGAGGCAATTCGTAAGGCGGTCAATGAGGCTCTAATCGAGTCCGGTGTGCTCAGAAACGATATGATATTCCAGAAGGACATCTCCAAGGGAGCTCCGGATGAGCACGAGTACCGTGAATTCAATGTCTCCGAGAAAGTCGAGCTCGAGGCGCTGCAGGCTCTATTGGCCGACAAGGCTGCGAGGGAGGGCGCCAGCGTTGTCGCAGTGAAGAAGAACGAAACGCCTGACAAGCGGGTTCTCGCTATCGACCTCGGATATGGCAGAACGAAGCGCCAATGTCTTCTTTTGATTCAGAAGATAGAAAAAGAGAAGTTGCCGCCACCTTCGTCGCCGCAACCGACGCCCATCGAATTGTCCAGCGCTGCTTCGATCGCGCAACTGAAGCCGACTGAGACGGCGACTGTAGCCATTATCGTTGACGACTGTGGATATGACCTATCTCTTGCAAGGCGACTTGTCGATCTCAAATGCCCGATGACCTTCTCGGTCTTGCCCAAGACTGCAAACGCCTCAAAGACCGCTGAGCTCGCAAACGAGAACGGCTACGAAGTCATGATCCATCTTCCGCTCGAGCCAATTATTCGCAGGGACCCATATATCCCGGAGCTCGAGATCAAATGCGACCAGGATGACGCGGAGATAAAATCCCTGCTCGCACAGGCCATCGAGAGCGTCCCCCACGCCAAGGGGGTCAACAACCACGAGGGATCGAAGGCATGTGCGGACAGAAGGACGATGGGCGTCATCATGAAGCGATTGCGTGACGCGGGCCTCTTTTTCATCGACAGCAGGACTACGCCCGATACAGTTGCATTCTCTACAGCCGAGAGCATTGGCCTGAAGGTCGCTAACCGAGATATCTTCATCGACAATGAAAACGATGTGGATTCAATCAAAGAACAAATCGATAAGCTGGTCGAGCTCTCAATCAAGATCAGACAACCGGCAATAGGCATCTGTCACCTGAGGCCAAAGACCGTGTCCGCCCTGGAGGAGGAGCTTCCGATCCTGATGAAGGAGGGACACAAGTTCCTGCTCGCGTCGCAGGTGGTCGAGTGATCTGCTTTAGTTGACTTGATGACTGCACTTAGCTAGTATTGCCAAAATAATCGGGGCATTTTGATGGACTGCTCGCGACGGGCAGGTCCACTCTTTTTTGCATCCTCAACAATTTACGCGGAGGCAATTATGCAGGGCTATTTCTCAAAGCTGCTGTTTTCTGTGCTCACAATTCTATCGATTCTGCTCATAGTCGTGTCCAGCGACTATGCTGCAGAGCCGCTAATCAGGCTGAATTATGCTCAGTTCGACGGGGCATCGCTGGGCGAACCGGCTATCTGGCCTGAGTACAAGATGCCGCAATCATCCCCTGACGATTACGGTTATTTCATAGTTCAATTTTCCGGACCGATCACACAGGATATGAAGTCCATTCTCACGGAAAGCGGAGCGCATCTAATCAGCTACCTACCGGATTACGCGTTCATCGTCAGGATGTCCCCCCGGGAGGCAGAGCTGCTCCGCGAGTCCGAGAGCCCCGATATTGCCTGGATTGGATTGTACCAACCCGCATATAAGCTCTCGCAGAGGCTCTGCGAATTCGTCACGGAGGGCGAGAGGATACTACCGTCGGACTCACCCTCGCTCTATGTACGGTTCTTTCCCGAGCACTCACGTCTCGACCACATCGCCAATTTCGAGCAGGTAGTGCTTGATTCTGGCGCGGATATAAAGACGGTTGGATCTTCCTATAGTCCAAGAGGTCCGCAGATTCTCATTTCGGTATCTGGGCGTGACCTTGGGCAATTGCTTCCGATGATCGCGTCAATGCCAGACGTTCTATCGATCGAGTTCTATTCTGCCCCCCGGATTCTCAACGACACCGCGAGATGGGTCGTGCAATCGAACGTTCAAGGCTCATGCACGGTCTGGAACCACGGCATACACGGAGAGAACCAGATAATCGGTGTTGGGGATACCGGTGTTGATGCCGACAGCTGCTTCTTCTTTGACAGCGCGCGCGGATTGCCGAACTCGACAGTCAATACTTCCCAGAGGAAGATCATCGCCTACTTTGATTATACCGGCGAGGCTGGCTGGGATGAGGATGGCCATGGAACGCACATTGCGGGAACGCTCGCTGGAGACAACTACACCAATCGCGAGGCCTACGACACGAACGATGGCATAGCGTATTGCGCGAAGCTCGTCGTGCAAGACATCGGCGACAAGGACAGCCTCTCATCGATCCCCTTCGGCCTCGATAGTTACTTCAGACAAGCATATAACGCCGGTGCGAGGATACACTCGAATAGCTGGGGAGCGCAAACCGGGAGTGCAGGTGACAATTCCTATACTTTCCGCTGCCGTTCGGTTGATGAGTTCATGTGGGACTATCCGGACTTCCTAATATTCTTCGCGAATGGCAATGACGGCCCAGACGACAATACTGTGAATCCACCTGCCACCGCGAAGAACTGCGTCAGCGTAGGTTCATGCAAGAACCCTCGTGATGGCGCATCACAGGATGATATGGCGCTTTCGAGCAGCCATGGCCCCGCGCGTGATGGCAGAAACAAGCCGACCATTACGGCTCCGGGTGAATACATCATGTCTGCTGAAAGCGACGGCAATATTTCGTCCTTTAATTGTGGCACCGCGCCAATGCAGGGGACTTCGATGGCTTGTCCGGTTGCCGCCGCGTCTGCCGCTCTCGCAAGGCAGTATTTCACAGAGGGTTACTACCCCACAGGGAACCGGAATGCTGCTGATGCTTTCGAGCCCAGCGGGGCTTTGCTCAAGGCGATCCTGATCAATGGCGCAGTCGATATGACGGGCAGCAG
>JAFGIT010000105.1 GCA_016929465.1 Candidatus Coatesiibacteriota bacterium
ATCGGATGCCTTCGGCAAGCCGATTTCGTTTGCCCAGGGAGCGGGATTCGGCCTCCGCCGTGACGGCGGGAGGAGCATGGCCGGCGGTATCGGTGCCCTGATCGAGGGTGACGGAGATGACGATTATTATGGTCACGTCTATTCGCAGGGCTGTGCCTACTGGTGGTCTCTAGGCATCTGTGAGGAGAGAGGCGGCAACGATACCTACCGCTGTCTCTGGTATTCCCTCGGCTCGGCGCCGCACATGGCAATCGGCTGCATGACCGACCTTTATGGCGATGACCGATACAACGTCGATGATCGCGATGCTGTGACGCAATACCAGGCCTGCGCGCGAGATACCTCGATCGGTATCTTCATCGATGGCATGGGCGACGACCAGTATTTCCACCGCAATCGCTGCGCGGGTACGGGCGATTTGAATAGCATCGCGCTCTTCTGGGACCGCTACGGCAACGACCTCTACGACACTTACCTGGCCGGCCCCTATATAAGCGATCCCCCGTATGGATCAGCCTACTTCTACGAAGACAGCGGCACCATAAGGGATGAGATCAAGACGGTAGGGCTATTTTTGGATACGCAAGGGCTCGACACCTTCAACATCGATCCGGTTGACTACGAGGGAACCAAGCCAAACTGCGCAGATAATTGGAACTGGGGTCACAACACTGGCCCGTATCTCTGGGGGAATGGTCTGGATATTGATTGGTATGCGGCCGCAACGCCATAGTCCAGCTCATGCATGACCACATGAGCAGCGCGATTGTCCTCTACCGGTAGCGGATGGTCTCAGTCGATGTTCGCCATATTTAGCTGATATTATCCGAAGAACTTATCAGGCCGGAGATTCCCCGCAACTTCCTATTGACGTTAGCATTGCATATAGGCTACAATATATTGTATTAGATGAGTGTCTCGAACCGTGTCAGCGGCACGGATAGGTGTTCCTCAGGCTCTGTGATACAATTCTAGTAGCGGCGGAAGCCTGGATCGCAATATAAGGGAGAGTTGCCTAATGAGGTGTCCATTCTGTGGCGTCACCAAAGACCGTGTCGTCGATTCCCGGATGAGCAAGGATGGTGCGATGATAAGGAGACGCCGTGAATGCTCGGCGTGTTTGAAGCGTTTCACGACATACGAGGAGATCGAGGATGTAACGTATGTTGTGGTCAAGAAAGACAGGAGACGCGAGCCGTTCGATAGGCAGAAGCTCCTCGCCGGGTTGAAGCGGGCGTGCGAGAAACGCCCGATTGGCACCGTGCAGCTCGAGGAGATAGTGAACGAGATCGAGCGTGAGCTACACACCAAGGCGGACAAGGAGATCTCGACTCACGAGATCGGCGAATATGTGATGGATGAGCTCCGGGCATTGGACCAGGTCGCATACGTGCGTTTCGCATCCGTCTATCGGGACTTCAAGAGCGCTGACCAGTTCCTCGCCGAGCTCGAGCACCTTTTGCACGCAGACCGTTAATACAGAATAATTCCCCCTGAATTAAGGAGAAGAGAATTGACCGACTTAGGGGCCTTGAAAGAACTCATAAAGAAGAAAGCCGAAGAGCTCGAAAGCACTCTGATTTCCGTCAGGCGAGCAATCCATCAAAACCCAGAACTCGCGTTCGAGGAGCATGAGACTGCCGCTTTGCTGGCCTCTCGTCTCGAGGAAGCTGGCATCAAGGCGGAGCGAGGGATCGGAGGCACCGGCGTCGTCGGCAGGATCCAGCCAGAGAAGGATGGAGTGAAGTGCGTCGCGATTCGCGGCGATATGGATGCGCTTCCAATACAGGAGGCCACCGGTCTCGAATTCGCATCGCAGAATAAGGGTAAAATGCACGCCTGCGGCCACGACGCAAACTGCGCAATGGCCCTCGGTGCCGCGCTGATACTGAACTCGGATGAGATAAAACCTCATCTGAACGGAAACGTGCGAGTTCTATTCCAGCCGGCGGAAGAGTCACCTCCGGGTGGCGCGATCAAGATGATCGAAGCGGGTGCGCTCGACAATCCCAAGGTCGATGCAATCATAGCCTCGCACACATATAACGACGCGAATCTCGGTGAGATAGTCTTCAAGGACGGCCCCATGCTCGCGAGCGCCGACAATTTCGACCTCAAGATCATCGGAAAGGCTTCACATGGCGCGATGCCGCAGCAGGGCAAGGACGCGATAGTGACCGCCGCAGAAGTCATCCTGGCGTATCAGAGAATTATCAGCAGGCAGATTGCGCCAACCTCTCCCGCCGTCATAACGATCGGGACGATCAGCGGTGGCGACAGGTCGAATGTCATCCCGAGCGAAGTCAAGATGCGGGGCACGGTGAGAACGCTCGACATGTCGGTGAAGGATACCATCAGGAAGGCGATGTATGAGACAGCGGACGGGATAACGAAATCCGCCGGCCTATCCTTCGAGCTCGACTACCAGGATGGCTATCCAACGCTCCTTAATGATCCTGGTGTCAAGAAAACTGTCCAGGAAGCAATCGGCGAGCTTGGGACCGTGAAATTCATCGAGATGCAGAGCCCGATAATGGGTGGCGAGGACTTTGCCTATTACACTCACCGCGCTGCAGGTCTCTTTATGTTCATCGGCGTTGTATCGAGCAGGAATCCGAAGTGCCCGATGCATCACCCGCAGTACACCATCGATGAGCGAGTGCTTCCGCTCGGCGCGTCGGTCATGGCGTATGCCGCCGCGAAGATTCTGATGGGGTAGAGGATCGGCTCTGATTCAGATTCTCGCAGCGTGGTGACCCGGCAACATTTCCGCTTGCCGCGACCTGGTGCGGTATATCCTTGGCGCACTCCCGCCTTCGTGGCAGAGTTGTTTCCTGTAATGCTAGAATTTTGCCAGATTTGGGAGGATAAGGAATGACCGAATATAAGCCTATCGAGCGGCCATTAGGGCCTCGAATTTCGTGCAAGGGGTGGCTGCAAGAAGCCGCTATGCGGATGCTGATGCACAACGTCAGCGAAGACGTTGCCGAGAAGCCTCAGGAACTTATCGTATATGGCGGAACCGGCAAAGCGGCCAGGAGCTGGGACGCATTCCACAGGATAATCTCGACCCTGAAGAAGCTCGAAAACGACGAGACACTGCTCGTCCAATCGGGCAAGCCCGTTGGCGTATTCAGGACCACCCCCGATGTGCCCCGCGTCATAATCGCGAATTCGCTCCTCGTCCCGCATTGGGCGACCTGGGAGAAATTCCGCGAACTCGAACGACTTGGCCTCACTATGTATGGGCAGATGACGGCCGGCAGCTGGATATATATCGGCACCCAGGGCATCCTCCAGGGGACTTATGAGACCTTCGTCGAAGCAATAAAGCAGCACTTCGGCGGAGATATGACTGGCAAGACGATTCTATCGGCTGGGCTCGGTGGGATGGGCGGCGCTCAGCCGCTTGCTGCGACGCTCGCAGGCGCCTCGTTCCTTGGCATCGAGGTTGACGTAATGAGAGCACATAGACGTCTTCAGACGAAGTATCTGGATATTATCACCAATAACCTCGATCAAGCCCTGAAGGCTATTGATGAGGCCCGACGGAACGGGACGGCGACGTCCGTTGGCCTGGTCGCCAACGCGGCCGATATCTATCCAGAGCTAGTTCGCCGCGGCGTCTTCTTCGAGATGGTTACCGACCAGACAAGTGCACATGACATGCTGAACGGCTACGTTCCCGCTGGCTTGCCCTACAAGGAAGCGCTGAAGCTCAGAGAATCCGATCCCGAAAAATATCAGAAGATGGCCTTCGAATCGGTCGCCAAGCACGTCCAGGCGATGCTCGATATGAAGAAGAATGGCTCGATAGTGTTCGACTATGGCAACAACATCCGGGGGCAGGCGAAGTCAGCCGGCGTCGAGAATGCATTCGATTTCCCGGGCTTCGTCCCAGCCTACATCAGGCCGCTATTCTGCACTGGCAAGGGCCCATTTAGGTGGGTAGCCCTCTCGGGCTATCCACAGGACATCTACGAGACCGACGACCTGGTGCTGACGCTCTTCCCGAACGACGAGCCGCTCTGCCGTTGGATAAAGGCGGCGAGGGAGAAGGTCAAGTTCCAGGGCTATCCGAGCAGAATCTGCTGGCTTGGCTACGGAGAGAGAGCCAAGTTCGGACTCGCGATAAACGACCTGGTCCGAGAAGGGAGGATCAAGGCACCAATCGCCATCGGAAGAGACCACCTCGACAGCGGCTCCGTTGCCTCTCCCTATCGTGAAACAGAGAGCATGAAGGACGGCAGCGACGCAATCGCCGACTGGCCGATTCTGAATGCAATCCTCAACGCGGTCTCGGGTGCGAGCTGGGTCTCAGTGCACCACGGTGGCGGAGTCGGCATCGGCCTTTCGATCCATGCCGGCATGGTCATCGTCGCGGACGGCACGGACTCTGCCGCGAAGCGCCTGGAGCGCGTTCTGACATGCGATCCGGGCACCGGTGTTGCGAGACACGTTGATGCTGGTTACGACATCGCAATTCAAACGGCAAAGGAAAGAGGCGTAAAGATCCCCTGTCTCGCGTAGAGGGGACATGTCGTATCTGAGGCCAGGTGTCCATTTATGCGGACGATAGAGGTTATTTCATCGCGGCAATTACCCGAGGCAGAGAGCAACTCGCCTGATGGGGATGAGATAGTCTTCTATCCTGTCTATCGCTTCAGCGCGAAACTCTTCGCAAAGCCAGTTATCGGGGCAGAGAAGGAGAGACGGTTCGTGGTCCTGGTGGACGCCGTCGATGGACTAGCTCGGCTCTACAACGATCTGCCGGCCTCGCCCGAGCGAGACGTCGAGGAGAAGAGAGTGCTCCCGTCGGAGGTCGAGCCGGATGTAGCAATTGCATCAGCGGAGAAGGCGCTAAACTCCTACTCACTGGCGAAGTATCGCGGCCTCTCCCCGACCAGGATAGTTCTATCGGGCGGCGAACTCGTCTATAAGGCATTCTTCATTCGCCGGGAAGGCAAGGACGCGACAGTCATCGACGGCCTAACCGGCAAGGAGACCATCCTCTCCGGCCGATAGAATCGGAGATAATCCAATAGATTCTTCTTTCACCAAGGACACTAAGGACCACGAAGGGATTCTTCTTGTCCATTCCTCTACCTCACCTCATTCTTAGTGATTCTTAGTGAACTTTGTGGATCGAAATTCTGATCAATCCCAATCCACAATCCATAATCCGAAATCCACAATCGCCAAGAATCTCCCACTTGCTCATTATTCTTATCTCTATCTCTTATCATAAATGATCTGTTTTTTCGCTTGACATCTATGTTCTTGATCTCTATCCTATTGTGAGAAAGCGATATTAGATTTTTCGCCCACTAAGGACACGAAGGACCACGAAGAAGTATTTATTGGGATGGATAAGATGGACGTGATGGACTCAGATGGACGCTATGGACAGCCCAT
>JAFGIT010000012.1 GCA_016929465.1 Candidatus Coatesiibacteriota bacterium
ATAAATGCCGTCACCGACAATCCGCTCGTGCTCCCCGAAAGTGAGGCAGTGGAAAGGCCCTACGACGAGCAGGTCGGAAGGCGAGTCAGTATATGGCCGGTCTATTCGGCAGCGAATTTCCACGGTGAACCGGTCGGGATGGTTGCGGATTATCTGAAATTAGCACTCTCGGAGCTCGCCAATATATCGGAGCGGCGGGTCCAGATGCTACTCGATTCGAAGAGGAACCGGGGCCTTCCCGCGAACCTATCTGGCGGCAAGAGCGGCCTTGACAGCGGATTCATGATATTCCAGTACACCGCAGCGAGCTTGGTCTCGGAGAATAAGGTGCTTTGCCACCCAGCGAGCTGCGACTCCATCCCCACATCATCCGACGCGGAAGACCACGTCGCGATGGCGACCACCGCGGCAAGGCACCTGCGAATGGTCCTTATGAATGTGGCCAATGTTCTCGCGATTGAATTCGTATGCGCAGCGCAGGCCCTATCTTTGAGGACCACGAGGCGAGACATTCTGAAGGCATTGGGTGATTCAATCGGCTCGAGTGCTAATGGTTTGCCCATCGACACATCGGCCGAGCCGTCGATTAGTCAGCCTTGTAGGGCGGCCTATGCCATCGTCGAGGCGGCCTCACCATTCGTCGCGGGAGACGGTGATTTTGCGGGCCTTTCGCCGCATGACAGGATAGAGCGAGTGCGGGAGCTGCTTGTGGCCGGGAGGCTGATCAAGGCGGCGATGAAGGGATGAGCGGCTAATCTCGAGGCCAATGTGACGTCAGTTTGATTTCCTTCTGCCGCCAATCGCGGAGCGATTGGCGGCAGAAGGAAATTTATTTTTTGTGGTGGTTTCTGGTCCGTGGGCTTGTCCTTCGGCCAGCGCACCACGGCTAATCACATGATGCGCCCTTGGGGCATTGAGGGATTAACGCAGATTAATTGGCAGGTCGTCTCGCTCTGCCGCCGACCATCATATATTTGGGCAGACACAAGGCCAGCCTCTACAGGTGGTAGGGATATGGCGTCCATTCGGTCCATATTGTCCATACTTGTCCATTGATCAGATAGCTTCACAGTCGCAGCAGCTTCATCCTGTGAAATCGTCTAAGGTATGACCGTGAGTTCCGGCCACGGCGCGCTGACCTGGCCCAGATCATCCGTTGCCACTATCTGGAGTATATATTCGCCCGAAGGCATGCCTGCCGGGGTCATGAACAGCAGTGAATATATGCCGTCCCCGGCATCTGAGTCTCCCGATTGCCCTTCATCATTGAGGAAGATCCCAAGAGGGGAGCCTTCGAAGACCAGCTCGACAGTTGCGATGGAATTGCCATCGCCGAATGCCTGAGGCTTTGCCACGATCTGAAGGTAATCACCGGCGTCCAGGACCTGGGATTGCATAAAACCGCCGGCCAGCACCGCGGGGGCCCTTGAATCCTCATCGCCGGTCTCGAACCAGTAAGTGCTGTCCGAGAGCCAATTGCCGACGAAGTCAGTGGCCGTAACCTCCAACTCAAATCGCGAATCGGGTGTGAATCCCTTCTGCGGAGTATGAGAGACAGATATCTCATGCACCCCGTCGATATAGCTGACCGCTGTCGAGACGGCCTGCCCGTTGATCGTGAGCTCGATGGTTTCGGTATTGACGCCTGTGCCCAAATCCGTGAGCTTGAACGACACAGACGAATTGGGCGGAACTACCGAACCGCTACTCGGCCACACGTCCGATAGGACCGGGGCGGAATGGTCGCGGACGTATTTAGATAGGTAATACGCGCTGTTCTCAATCAGTTTTGTTCGCTGGCCCTCGTCGTCCGATACGTAGGGGATTGCGAAGGTCATATAGATAATCTGGCCACCGTCGGATTCGTCGGCGTTATCGTCGTAGAATATCAGCCCCGGACGCGAATATCTCGACCAATTATAGAGCGCATTCGCATCAGAAGCGGGAACGCAGACGTCTCTCGTTGACAGGAATTCGCCGTAGAAGTCGATAGTCGAATCGAGCACATTCGGGGTAGTCGCGAGGGGCGTGTCGGAATTTTTCAGGACGAGAATATCCCCGTAATCGGCGTGCCATGAATCGATGTGCAGCACATATTGCCGGAAATCCGATAAAGCGGATGGGTACTGCTCACAGGCCGCCCAGGCGACGTCGCCCGATTCGATCAGCAGTCGGCCTCCTGCCTGAACGTAGTTGACGAGGCCCTCTTGATAGACGGGAATCGGTTCCGATTGCTCTCCGAGGCAATATACGACCAGGTCGAAATTGGACGCCGGGAGCTTCTGGCCAGGTGTGTGTGACTCGACCACGTATCCGGCGGCATCCAGGGCCTCACGGAAGACATCGGCAGAATCTTCCGCATCATCGTTGATCAGAAGGACAGAGCCGAGAGACGGGATGAGCATGAAGGAGAAATAACCATCCACAGGAAGCCGAGAGTGGTTCGGCGTGTGCGCCAGGTCAGATGCCTCGAGCCAATACCAGACATGGTTGCCGGGCAGGAGGCCAGCGGATGGAATTTGCCCCGAGTACATCGACTCGCCGAGCGGCACCAGGGTGACCTGGTCCTCGTCCTCGCCTTCGAGGCGGTAATGCAAATTGACCGAGCCATCATTGACACCCAGATTGTCCCTGATGAGACAGAGCACCTCGAAGTAGTCCCTCGTTGCTGGCTGGTCACCGAGCGGCTCGTGCTGGATTGTCGGCGGGGTAGTATCGAGACGAATCCAGAATTCATGCAGGCTATTGGGCGCGCCCTCGGGGCTTGTTGCTTTAGCCCCGGCGACATTCTCCGCCAAGATATAATATTGCACCTGTGTGTTATTCGGTTGCCCGGGAATAGTAGCGAAGTATTGATTAGGTAACATCCCGGAAGTAAGCGCGACCAAATCGAATTCGTCCGAATCCGTTCTGTAATGGACCTTTAGAAGCTCATCCGCAAGCGGCAATGAGGAGGTTACGAAGCAGGCCAGCTCAATATCTTTGTCCACATTTTCTGTGTCCGGCAGCGGATCGAACTCTATCTCGATCGATATATGGCCAGGATCGTAGAAGGCCTGAATGAGGTCGTCCCAGAGCGAGTCGGCTGTGAACTCGAGGAATCCGGAATCCCCATCATAGCGAGAATCGTAACTCGCCTCGTACGCCTCGAAGTAGATGGAGAGGCCATAGCAATATGGGAAGCCGCTTCCAGCTCGATGATAGAAGACGATGTCATCGTGCTTGTCGGCAGCCTCAGTTGCTGCATTCGCCACCGAATTAGATATTCCCTCATAATTGAGCGAGAGCATGAAGTCCTTGAAATCAACGTAGAAGCGGTAATCCTCCATCCTGTAGCTCATAGTGTAAGCATTCTGGACCTTGCTCTTGTTATCCTCCATCGAGGCTATGAGCAGCTGTGAGAGGTCGTTGACCGCCGAGATGAAGCCATCCTCGAATTTGGTCAGGTCAAAAGCAGAGAATACGATATAGGGATCGTCGCTCGGATAGGGAGCGCCATCATTGTACGAATCGTATGCATAATTGACGATGAGTGTCGCCGTCTCCTTGGGGCTGTAGTCGCTCCCGGGGCCCATCTGTTCCAGAAACGTGTAATCCCACCCATCCCACGGCACCGACTCCTCCGAGGAGACCATCACCGTGCAGTAATCCCGAATCTGATAGCCAACCTCCACCATGCCCATGAGGCAGGCGTCCATGCCAATCAGGTCGAACGTCTCTCCAGTATTTTGCTTGAGCTGGCCCAGGGCCGTCTTCAACTCCAGCATATCTATCGAGTC
>JAFGIT010000106.1 GCA_016929465.1 Candidatus Coatesiibacteriota bacterium
CACGAACGGTAACCCTGTCTCGAATACTACAGGTGATATGTTCAGTATTCGTGCGACAGAGATGTTGCTGTTCTCGACCACTCCGGCTGTACCGACATGGATTCCGACCACAGCTAGCTACGGTTACGTCAAGTTCCGTACCGATGAGGGTGGTTACATCCACGCGTACTGCGTAATCTACAACCAGATGACTGGTACAGGTTATGTCGTGCCGGCTTTTGTTCAGGATGCAGGATTCTAGTCCACCTGATTAAGTAGTATGATATTTGCTTTCTATGCCCGACTAATCGTAGTCGGGCTTTTTTTTTCGAAAAGACAACGGAGGTTGGATTTGCTTCGGAACAACAAGGTCTCGGATTGGCGAATTCCGGTCTTGATGGCCTCATTTATATGCCTAATCGCCCTTGCTGGCTGCGGCGGCGGTGTTTCCACCGAGGAGTCCGCCAGATTATGCGAAATGGGTCGCGCGCTCGGCAAAGAGGGAAAGCTTCAGGAAGCAATGGTCCAATTCGAGAAATCTATAGAGGCCGATCCAAAGAACGCCCTTGCCCACAACGGACTGGGATTCTGCTATCTTCTGCTAGGTCAGGAGGACAAAGCGGAGCCTTATCTCAAGAAAGCACTGGAGCTCCACCCTGATCTGACGAAGGCGCTCTTGAACCTTGCGTCGATGTATCACCGCCAGCAGAAGATGAAGGAGGCGATACCGCTTTGGGAGCGACTGACCGAAATCGATCCCAATAATGCGACTGCTTGGACGCATCTCTCAACTGCCTACATGATAGATAATCAGATCGAGAAGGCACTCGTAACATCAAAACGAGCGATGGAATTGGCGCCAAATGACCCAGAAGTGCTCCTGAACTACGCGAGTATGCAAAAGGCATTGATGAAATTCGACGAAGCCGAAAAGACGTACAGAAAGGTCGTCGATATGAGCCCGCCACAGGACCAGCTTCGCCAATTGGCAATGACAGGCCTCCTGGACATCTATACGCTTCAGGGCGAATATCCGAAGGCGAAGGTGATAGGTCTGATGGCCCGGGAGCAATTCCCCAGCGACTACAAGATAGCCTATAGTCTAGGTCTCTTGCACGAGAAGATGGGCGAAAAAGAGGAGGCAACCAAATATCACGAAGAGGCCTTGAGGCTCGCGCCAGATAATCCCGAGCTTCTCACTAGTACCGCGAACTTTTTCAACCGAATCGGAGACCGAGACCGGGCCAATTCTTTATATCGCAAAGCAATCGACGCCGACCCCGCATTCATAAAAGCATATATTGCTCTAATCTCTGCCGGGATCGAAGACGGAGACGATCTCGACGCCACCGAGTCTCTCGCTGAAAAAGGACTCAAAGCTGCAAATGAGTTCGAAAGAACCAGACTCCTGGATCAGATGTCTGTCATAAAGCGATTGAAGGGTGAACTCGATGCGGCGATTGAATTCGCCAAGGAGGCAATGGCCGGCGTGCCAGAGAACGATAAATTTGGCATGGCGATGACGAAAGTGCACTTGGCAGAGGCCTATAAGGCCAAGAAAGACTTTGCTTCGACCAAGGCAGAGCTCGAAGATGCTCTGAAGCTATCCCCACCCGAAGAGATACTGAAGGAAATCGAGCTTATCGCAGCCGACCTGCCCCCCGAATGGACTCCGAATCTCGCTATCGCGGAACAAGAACAGTCACAGGACGGTTCAAACAAGTGATAGTTCGAGCTTGACAGACTCCTTTTGAATCTTGGTGAGGCAGAGATGAAGCTAACTCCATATATTTCTGTCCTATTTTCTCTTCGGTTCATCCTCCCGCTCATTGCTGCCTTGCTGATGTTAGCGCCCGCTCAAACGCTGGCTATCGTTGGCCCGGCTGCGGACGACCGGCTCGAGGACGCGGCAACGTTGTATTCGAGGGTGGAAGAGCTCTGGCGAGCAAGAGCAGCCGGCGACAGCGCGAAAGCCGCATCGCTGGTGACGACTTCCTCAAAGGAGCGTCTAGATGATGGAACGTCCACGCCTCTTATGGGCGGTTCGGCCAGCCCCGTGATAGCAAGCTTCAGAGTGGAGTCAGTTACCATCGGCTCAGCTGGCAAGGTCGCCGTAGCAGATATCGACTTTACGATATCGATCCCGGGGGCGCCTGTCCGCATACCTCAGAAGCAGACAGAAATCTGGGAGAAGATCGACTCGGTGTGGCTTTACAAGGAATTAGTCCCCGCCGAGCATCGATTTGACGTTCCCGTGACCACTTCTGTTCACGATTCTCCTGTCACGGGTGTGGTCAGGCCCGGAGAAGGCAATCTCGCTATAGACGTCTCAGAGAGATTCGACAGATTCAGGATCGCCTCCTATTGGGTGTCGAAGGCGATCCCAATACTCAATTCGAATCGAGAAGAGTCTATCCATCTGCTCAACGGGGCGATCAGAATCGGAGCTCCCCCCGTCTGGGAAAGGCTGATTGAGGTTGACAAGCTGATCGACACTAACGTCTGGGAAGACCTGATCCCGAAAGCGAAAGCCGATATCCTTGACCTCGTCAAGATCCTCGAGAAGCTCGGAAGATCCAAAGAAGCCCTCAGGGTTATTGAGAGTCAGCTGGAATTGACTTCCAATGATCTGCAGCTCCTGGAGATGCAAGGCGATCTCCTGCGTGGCCAGGGAGAAATCGAGAGTGCCGTCTCGATCTATCAAAAGGCCGTCTCCGCGGCGACGACATCCGATAAGATGTATGAGGTTTACAGGAAACTCGGGGAATCCTACTTCGAGCTAAGGCGGTTCGACGATGCCGCCAGCAACCTTGCTCTCGCCGCCGCAATTGATCCAATGGCCGAGACTCTAAAATCGGTTTTGTCACTCCTCGCTGACTCGCTTTACGCCGGGAAGGACTACAAGCACGCATTGCATGTTTATCGCGTCGTCAACTCGTTCGCACCTCCATCTGTGGAGGCAATTCGCGGGCGGCTTCGGGCTGCGGTGAAGGCCGACGATCTGGAGGACGCCTTGCAGGTCTCCTTGAAGGCCCATACTGCGAACGGCGCCATCAGGGACGAGGTCCTTGATGCGTGGTCCAAGCTGAAGAAGCATATCAAGCGCATTGGAAAGAGCGCTGCGAATTATTACACCATGGGCGTCCTCGCGGAGTCACTCGGAGAGACAAAGGATGCGAGACAGGCATTCGAAAAGGCGCTAGATGATCAGCCGAGCCACTTCGGCAGTCTTGCACACCTATATGCAATCGATGGTCCCAGCGAAGAGATGAGGCAGAAACATGGGAACCAGATCGCCTCGCTCATGGACACCTTCGGCCTGGCTGATGAGAATGAGCTACAGCTCCTGGCGAAATCTCTTTCGAGGTCTCCTGATCCGACCGCATCTGTTGGCCCTTTGCACGCGCATGCAATGAGGCAGCTTTACTCCGGGGGAGTTTTCTCGAGAGCCATACTTGTCGCATCCGGAATAGAGCATTCGAGGGAAATCGGTGGAGCTGAGACGATTGAGTGCGGAGATGGCGCCATCTTGGCTCTCGATATCGCAGAAACGGGCTGCTACTTCCTCTTCTTCGATGCGAAACCGGTCTCGCTCCAATCGCAATTCGACCCGACGTTAGCCATTCTGCTGGATGGGGAGACGCTCGAGATATCGCCGCTGACCGGGCACAACAGACGCTACGGCAAAGCCGTTCAGCTCACAGCCGGAATTCACAGCCTGCAATTCAGCTACAACCTATTCTCGCCAGGCACTCCACGACCCGGCGACGGCAACTCTCCGCCCAATAGATTCTTGCTCGCCCATCTCGGGATTTCGCCAATCTCAAAATACGCCGGAGCCGGCGAGAGCACGGGCAATAATTCGCCGGTCGATATTGTCTCTCTGAGCGTCGGAGGCTTTCTTTACCCAGAGGGCGACATCTTCGTGGATGGAACACAACTGTCCACCCAGCTTTCCGGGTACAACGTCATCGCTGTCGATCGGGAGACCGGCAGCGTTATCGATTCCCTGAATTTCCGTACGTCGGACGACCGCAACGCCGAATCGAAGTTCAAGGCCTTCAACACCACCTTAAAGCCAGGCACTTTGCTCGCGGTGGCTGTTCTCGAGGATGGCACTTACAGGGCAGACAAGCTGATCAACGAGTGCATCGAGGCCGCCGGTGCGAAAGATGTCCTGGTCCGGGACTATTCGTGGGCAGATGAGATAATGGCTACATCCGGCATAGACTCGGTTCAGACCGGCAAAGGGACCCGTGGAATGCTCTTCCCGGCGAGATTCCGCCACTCCTACGCGCTTGTCGGAGCAATAGGGGCTGAGCCCGGACGGTCTGTCGAAGCCACAGGCTGGGATAGAAGCATCGCGGCAATCACCACAGATGGCGAAAAGACGAGGGCGTTTCTGAAGGCTCTCTCTCCCTGCGAGCAGCGCAATTGGGCTGAAAGCGCAAAAGCGCTAACAAGTTTCTTCGAAACCGGCAACAAATCATTTGTTAAGAGGCTCCCTTTTGGCGATAAGGCCTTTGTGGAATTCGTCCTGCCAGAAATAGAGTCAACGGACCCTGCTCTCTTCCAATCAATGGGAAGACGGCTCGAAGAGTGCCACATGAACAACGAGGCCCTAATGGCCTATGACAGGGGACTCGCCGTAGCGGAGAACGCATCTACGTACTTCGCAAAGGCCCTTCTATTGGGAAAGATGCACAATTACGGCGCGTCACGGAAAGCCTACCTGCAGGGAGCGACGGTCTCTCCTGTGCCCAAACTCTGGCGCCTGAAGGACATCGCCAAAGACGTAGATGGAGCTGCGATAGAGACCATCTTCGCCGGCGCATCGAATGGAGTCTCTTTTCAATATCTGAATGGTGTAAGGACCGCCATCGGCGAGAACGCATGGACGCTGGCGGGGATCGATCCTGAAAGTGGGGAGCTGATAGACAGCAAGACGATGAGCCGAGAGGACCCCACCGCTCTGGCGCGCGCAATCGATTCATTCCCTAAAGGCTCGATAATCGTTTTGACCTTCGCAGGCTATCATCCTGTCGAGATTGAGGTCGTCCTGGCAAATGCCATTCAAGAATGCATACGACGTGAGGCTCTCCCGAATAAGACCTACTTGAACCTGGTCTTGATCGGATACAGAACTGAGAAGCCCATGGCCTTCTATAACGGCTCCTACGATGAAGCTTCACTGATGGCGAGCTGGGAGTAAGGGCAGGACGCCGCTTGTTTGGTCGCCCAAGGCCTCATGGGCAGCGTTCGCCAGGCGAGTGCCCATCGCAGCCGCTCGTCCGTTACGATGGAGCGCAATTCGCTACTGATGCTTGGCTGCTTCCAATTGCGCCGACGAGAGCCTATAGGCAAGAGCGAGCCTTTCGTAACTCGTGATCGAGGGTGCTGCATTTTTCTTCAGCTCACATCAGGCCTTCCGTAGCCCATTCGCGTCACTCAGATTGACAAATTTCCTTTTTTTAGGCATATTAATTAGGACCAACGGAGGTCCCGCAGGCGCACTATGATGAAATATTTAGGGAATGCCCCGGTGGGACAGGTTTCATGGTAATAGCTGCGGTGCCCGACAACGCTATCCAGCCTGAACCGGGGCTTTTCCCTTTTTACGGGTTAAGCACCCAGCTGTAATACACCGCAAACTTCTTCAGATGCACCTCTCCCGACATGGGAGGGAATTGAATGCGAAGCCTCTTCACACCCTCCGAAGTCACCCAGTGATAGTCCTTCCCCGGCTCTGAGATGTACTCATGGAACTCGCCGTCATTCTTGACCATCACCGTCCGGGACTGCTCGCGCGACCAGTTCCGATAGGTATTGCTGGTCCACCCGAGGATCACCGGAAACTCGGGAGGGCCGTCAGGCCAAACGACCTTCAGGCTTAGACTAGCTCTATCAACTCTCTTCGGATTCAGATCACGAATTGGCGCTATCAGAAAGGACGGCGTCCCTGACACTCTATAGACGAGGTTGTCGTTGAGCAGCTCTGTGTCGATGGGCATCCCATTCCCATCTGTCACTGTCCAGCCAAGCTTGTCCTGGTTGAACACCCAAGCGTAATAGTCGCCCGGCTGCCTCCTCTTAACGGAGCGGACAGCCTCCCTGGAGCGGAAGCGGTCCAGAACGTCCGGACGAAGCCGCAGTTTTCCCGAAAGATTGTCCAGAAAATAAGTCCTGGCGTCCGGCTCAATCTGCTCCATATCGAGAGCCGCAGCCTGAAATCGCTCCATCTGCTCGTCACGCTCGACATTCACCGGGATTGGCCACAGCTTGAGCGAGTGGTCGTTCACCTTGACCCGCAGAACAGCTTCGATGGCCGGATCGAAGTCCACCCTGCCTTCGCTCTCCATCATCGTAGGCGTTATCAGGTAGATTTTAGCCCCCTTGGGCACCGGAGATATCAGCTCGGCTATCCTATCAGAAGTGACGTAGGCGAATTCTATTCGTCGCTTGAACAGGGCTATATCTGAGTGCACATCCATGGAGAAGAGCGTGCCCACAAGGATTACCAGCAAAGCAAATGCAGCTGTGCCTACCCCACGCCTCGGTATCCGCTCCAATATCCAGTAGAACGAGGCAGCCACTGCCACTGAAAAGAAGGCCGAGGACAAATACATGTAGAGCGGAGTGATCGACGGCATAGTAAGAATCGGAAGCATCGCGACCGGGACCATGATTATCGAGTATCTCACCCTTTTGTCCGTGCGGAAGAGAATCGGAAGAAATATGACTGCCAACAGCGAATACCGAACCAGTCTGGACTGCGAGGCGACGCCGAAGAGGTGATTCAGCCCCGTAATTGTGTTGGTGATGTTGTGGCGACCGAACAAAAGGACCGCCGGTGCTTCTGTGTCCTTTGCTAGCGCAAAGCCGGGATATCCGCCTATCCCCTGAAATGCGACTATCCTGAAAAGAAGATAGAAGATGAGCACTGCAAAGAAGATGATGTGACGCTTGGCAAGCTTGATGAGAGAGGCTAGCCTGAAAGGGTTCTCCGAGTGCACAAAAACGTCGTAGAGGAAGAAGGCAATCGGCAAAGTCGCCGCCATCTCCTTTGACATTAGGCTCAAGACCATGAAGACGATACACAAGATGTAGTCTCGCCGGGCCCCCTTGTCTCCCTCACCATCGCTATATCTGGCATAGAACAAGACGGAGAACACATAGAAGAGAGCACACAGGATGTCGGAACGCTGCAATAGAGCAACTTGCGTGAGAGAGTGCGTCGGATTCACCGTAAAAAGAAGCGCTGCGGCCGACGAAACGACAAGAGAGCCCCGAGTGAATTGCCAGGCGAGCGCAAGAACGGCAATCGAACATGCGATCTGGAGCAGCAGATTCGTCAGGTGGTAGCTGGTAGATTTCACTCCGCAGATCGCAAAGTCAAGTGCCATTAGGGAGGCCGTCAGCGGTCTATATACTCCGCCCACTTCCTCAGGCTTTCGCCCGATCTTATAGACGAATTCGCCGGGCAAGATGCCGAAACCATTGCCATAGAATGCCTCTGGAAATAGGTCGTCGGAAGTGAAGAAGATGTAGTTGACATAGACTTGAAGGTCCTCGGCCGCGAGTGGTATCGAGACCGTGCCACCGAAGACCGCCACGACGAATGCCGCGACCACCAAAGCGCTGACCCAGAAGCCCCTTGTGATCTGCGTATTCATTGCTGCCTCGCCAGTCTATCGACAAGGTACGGGCGAAGCTCGCCCGCCAGATAGACGGAGCCCGTCGCACATAGAAGGTCGTCCGCCCCAACTCCTGACAGTCCCGCGCTCGCGGCATCGAAAGATCGCTCGAATAACTCTGTCTCTGCACCAACCGCGGTCAACAGGGCTCGAAGCTCTTTCGGTTCCATGGCTCTCTTAGTATCCGCCTTTGTCACGAGAAACTTGTCGAAATATCGGACAAGAATGCCGACAACGGTCTCAGCATCCTTGTTGCTGGAAAGCCCCAATATAGCAACTTTATTCCTGGGCTCAAGAGCCGCGCCCAATGTCGCGATCAATGCCTCCGCGGATTCCTTGTTATGCGCGCAATCCAGAATTACGCATGGTCGCCGACCAAGCACTTCAATTCGGCCCATCAACTGGACCCTCTCGAGGCCCTGCTCGATGCTCTTGGCGTCGATTGAGGCGAAGTCCGAAGACAGCAGGCGAGCGGCCGCCGCCGCGCAGCAAGCGTTGTCAACCTGATGCTCTCCGATAACGGGCAAACTGACATCATCCAGATGGAGACCAAGCCCATCGAAGCTGCAATGCTGGTGAAGGTCCATTTCTACGTGGGAATGAGCTGTGAAATCCTTCGCGACGTCTATTAATGGGGCCTGCATCGAGCGCGCGACGTTCACTATCGTGTCGTAGGCCTCTTTTTCCTGTCTCCCAACAATCACGGGAATGCCCTGCTTAATAATACCCGCCTTTTCCCCCGCAATTGCCCTTAGATTGCTGCCCAGCACTGCGGTATGGTCGTAGCCGATCCTGGTTATGACAGAGAGACTTGGACGCACGACATTCGTGGAGTCAAGCCTTCCACCGAGCCCCGTTTCAAGGACAGCGAGTTCGACGCCCCGGTTCGCGAATTGCATGAGCGCGGTCGCGGTAAGTAACTCAAAGGTCGTTCTATATGACATCTTGCTTGTGCCGAGCTGAGAGTGTGCCGGCTTGATCTCGCTGAGAATCGAGGCAAATTCCGTCTCAGATATCCAGGCGCCGTTGGTCTGAATACGCTCCCGCACATCAAGCAAATGCGGTGAAGTGAATAATCCCACACTAAGTCCAGAGCTTTGAAGAATAGATGCGAGCATTGCACAGGTCGATCCCTTCCCCTTGGTGCCAGCGACGTGGATTATGCCATAGGAGTCCTGCGGGTCCGAGAGCAATGAAAGGAGCTCGCTAAATGCATCTAAATCGAGTGTCCGCGTATCGTAAGTGAAAGCGGTCGTGCGCTCGAAGTCAACAA
>JAFGIT010000107.1 GCA_016929465.1 Candidatus Coatesiibacteriota bacterium
AGATGACCTTCTATCATTATGGCAATCGTCATAGGGTGAAGCAGCGCGACCTGGGTGAATACCCAGCTCCTCCTCAAGAATCTGGCACAAGGAGATTCTGCGAGAGTGGATATGGTGTATGTGATATGTGCGGGAATCTCTGGGAGTGGACGACGCAGCCTGCCATCGAGCAGTATTGCCGTTACAGCGATCCTGCGAAGAGGCTCCTGCTTGGCGGCTGTGGTGGCTTCGACGGGTACGCGCCAAGCTGCAATGATATGACCGGCAATGAAATGACCTATAGCTGCGAGACATTTGGCTTCAGGTGCTGCAGGGATGCTGATTGAACGAGTGCATACCTTTCCGATTCCAGGGGCCAAGTCTGAATTCATCCGGTTACATGCACCATTCATGCGACATTGCTGCATCGGAAATAAAACATGTGGGCCAATTTTTGACCTACCTGCGAATGGATCGCCTATGACCCTAATGCGAGAAAAAGGGCCCTTCCGCCCTCTCAATCGGGAATGCGCGCAATTGGCAAGAAAAATGTAAGTATGGCACGAATCCTGCTCATACCCATTATGAGTTTGGGCGAAATAGATATGAGCAGGAGGATGTTGAGGGATGTCAATTGACGCTGATGAAACCCAAAGCAGGAATTTACATTGTGTGCGTCAGCCAATTGCAGATGTTGAGCGAGGGGGGAGCGAGGCATGCAATAGGGAATGAGATGCACTTAGTGTCTGCCTTTTTTAAGTCGAATGACTCAAATCGAATCTGAACAGGAGGTGCAAAATGGCACATCGAATCTTAGCCGCAATGGCGCTGATTATCCTCGGTTTACTGTCAGTCGGAACATGCCACGCGCAGTTGGCCGACACTGCTTGGCCGTGCGCACAGCAGAATCTCCAGCGGACGGGCATTTCTCCCTATACACGAGGCGATACCCCGGTCCTCAACTGGACGTATCAGGCGTCTGACAAGGTGCTGGGCACGCCAATCGTCGGGCGGGACAACAACATATACTTCGCCACCCCGATGTTCTTATACGCTCTCAATCCCGACGGGAGCTTCAAATGGAAGGGCCAGCTACTTACAGATGCAGACGCAGGGCCTGTTCAGGACCAGAATGGAAATCTCTATCTCGCGGGCTCCAACGGGGTCGTCTATTCCATCGACGAGAGCTCTTCAGTCGATTGGGAAGAGAACATCGACGCGAACTCGACATTCGCGCCAACCATCGGCCCCGATGGGACAATTTACTTCGGCACGGACCGCTACCTACTCGCAATGTATCCCGATGGCGTGCTGAAATGGAACTTCAGCGGAAGCTCAGGACAATACAAGAACTTCGCTGCCTCGCCGGCTATCGCAGAAGACGGCACCATTTACTGCACTTGTGAGCATGGGGACTGGCAGATGGCTCTCGTGGCGCTTTCACCCGACAAAGTGGAGCTTCACAGCCCATTTCTGACAACTAAGGTGAAGCAGATAACGCCGACGATAGCTGATGATGGGACCGTCTATCATGTAGTCGGCTCTTTCTTCTATACGCTAAATAGCGACCTCACCGAGAGGTGGAAAGCAAGCGTAAATGGCTCGATCAACTCATCCATTGCGCTCACCAAAAGGGGAAGTGTGATCGCCACATGCTCGGACGGCAAGGTTTCCTCTTTCGATGAAGCTGGTCCCATTAATAGATGGACTCACCAGCTGGGGGGCAATGTCATCACATCGCCCGTCTCAGACACGAATGGCTACATCTATTGTGCAGGCCCCGACGGCAGCATCGACGCTCTAACCCCCGACGGCATAGAAATCTGGCATTACAATACAGGTGGAATCATCGACTCACAGATGGCGATGGGCCCAAATGGTGAGATAATCGTCGGTCTAACGGATGGTAGAGTCCTCTCAATAGGCTCGAGGGCAAGTGGAAATCAGCCCCCAACTCTCTCGAGTGGCAGCGTGTGGCCCGCAGTCGGATCAACCGAGTCCGAGTACCACTTTACTATTGATTACTATGATCCTGACGGAGAAGCTCCCCTCGCCGTGAACTGCCAAATCGACTTCCTGCAATTCGTAATGGACTTTGAGAGCGGCACCGCTGACCACGGCACCTACGGTGTACGGGTCAAACGTTTCGATGAAGGGACCCACGAATTTCACTTCTCTGCCACTGACTCCGGAGGTGCCTGGGTTCGCTATCCAGCCGGCGACGAACGCTTCCAGGGACCGGAAGTCCAGGGTGGTTCAGTCATCGAGCCCGAGGTGTTCCTTGTTCTCGAGAAAGATACATACAGGGCCGGCGACACACTCAACCTATATGCCTACGCAAGAAACCAGGCGGATACCCCAACCTTCGTCGATGCATACTTCGCTTTCCAGTGGTGGGATGGAAGCACCTTGTTCTTCTTGCCTACCTTCTCATTGGAGCCTACGCCGATGGCATCTGGCATGCTACTCGGTGCAGACCAGGTGACTGACATGGTTCTCATTCTCTCAATGCCGGTCCCGGATGGTCTGATGGACGCCAATTACGCTTTTCTGGGAGCCCTAACACCCTATGACAATCCGGGCTATATCTACTCGCTGACAAGAAAATACTGGCGCGTTGTCAAATAAGAGAGGTCAGTTTGGGGAGGTGGGCGAAGACCACCTCCCCTCTCAAAAGCAATCGAGTGAATGATCGACCAAAAAAGCACAAGAAGACTTGTGTGACAGGCGCAGGGGAGTCAATTTGAATATCGAGGGGCAGTACTCGGAGAGAAATATCCATGCCATGAACATTGAAATTGGCCAGGCAGGACGAAATGTAGAAAGCATTGCCCGGCGAGCAGCGGACGGCGCACCGGAGCCAAAATAGATCGAAAGAAAGGCGATTATGATGAGGCACATGTTCTCGATTCTCGTTACAATTCTGGTTGCCCTCGCTCTCAATTGCGAGTGCGCAGCACAGCTTGCAGATGGCGCATGGCCATGCGCGCAGCAAAACCTCCAGAGGACCGGGAGAAGCCCCAGCACAAGATTTGATACTCCAAGAGTTCAGTGGACATTCCACGCGGCGGATCAAGTTCTGGGCTCTCCAATTATTGGAATAGACAACATTATATACTTCACCACATCAATGTTCCTATACGCAGTCAATCCCGACGGAAATATAAAATGGTCATATCAACTGCTGACTGATGCAGAAGCCGGACCGGTCCAAGGTCATGACGGCAAGCTGTACCTCTCGGCTCGCAACGGCGAGATATACTTCTTCAACCAGGACGGAAGTCCAGAATGGCATCAGAATGTCGATGCAAATTCGACGTTTGCTCCAACAATTGGGCCGGACGGAATGATCTACTTCGGCACCGAAGAGTACCTGATGGCGATGGATGAAAACCATAAACTTCAATGGCACTTCAAAGGTGACTTGGCTCAATACAGCAACTTCGCGGCGTCACCGGCGATAGCTCCTGACGGAACCATCTATGTCACATGTACGAGACTGGAATGGCAGACAGCGCTGGTGGCGATCTCTCCCGACGGTGAGGAGGTCCACTCACCTTTCTACACAGCTAATGTACCTCAGATTACTCCCGCGATTGGGGATGATGGTGCGATCTATCTGCCTGTAGGCTCATACTTATACGCGCTGAATCCGGACCTCACCCAGAAATGGCGGTTCGTGACGAGCGGGCTTATTTCGTCCACGCCATCGATAACAGCGAACGGAGACATATTCATCTCGACGGGAGACTCACGTCTATACTGCATCTCAGAAGATGGGCCCTATGGCAAGGAGTGGTTCATACCTATGAGCGGAGGTGTCACCGCCTCCGTTGTCTCCGACGCGATGGGATTTGCATACGTTGCAGATCCGGATGGAACCTTGATTGCATTGACTCCCGATGCGGGCTTGCAGTGGTCCTTCACGCTCGGCGCTACACCGTGCGGTCAGATGGCAGTTGGCCCCGGTGGCGAGATCTTGATTGGCCTGGAGAATGGTTCTCTCGTCTGCCTCGGCTCTGTTGACAGCGGCAACACCAGGCCGTCATTGGTTGGTGGCAGCGTGTGGCCGGCAGAGGGCAATGTCGGGGATACATTCACTTTCTCAGTGGACTACTATGACGCTGACGGGGACGCTCCGCAGACAATTTATACTTGGATTGATGATTCCGCCTTTGAGATGGAACTGACGGAGGGGACACCCGACAACGGCACCTACGAGTACGCCACTACCCTCGGTCTAGGCGAATACAAGCATTACTTCTCCGCAATGGACGCCCGTGGAGCCTGGGTGAGATATCCCGAGGGATCCAGCTCATTTCAGGGCCCGATGGTCACCGATGAGGTCGAGATCGGACCGAACCTGACGCTCGTGCTCGAAAAAGACACCTTCAGGATCGGAGACATTCACAATCTATACGCTTACGCGGAGAATCCGGGACCATCACCGAAATTCGTGGATATCTATATCGCCCTGGAGTGGTGGGATGGCAAGACCCTATTCTTTCTGCCCAGCCTGAGCACCACGCCACAGCCAATTGTGAGTAGATTTCTGCTCGAGAGTGGCGCGAAGACACCGATGTACAAGGTTCTTTCCCAGGAAATGCCTGGCATGTTGGAGGCGAATTACGCGTGGCTAGGGGTGGTTACAGCCTTTGACAATCCGAATGACATCCTCTGGTTGACGCGAAAGCACTGGCGGTTCACCGAGCGGTAGAGGCCCCATGACAGGATCCACTCTGGCCCAATCTGTGGCCCGAGCCGCCGGATTGGATTTCGAAATAGCGGATAAAGGGAGAGATTCAGTTAGATGAGGAGACGAATATGAACGCGACCATGAACATAAAAATAGCATTATTTGCGTTATTGATGCTAATAACAACTCAACTCGCCTACGCGGTGCCCTGCTCGGAAGACGACTACGGATACTGGTGCTCCGCAGGACCTGCAGAAAAAGAACTCCACTTCGGATACTCCAGAAACACCGAAGAAGCCTTCTCAATTACAATGCACCAGGTCGATGCGTCACAGTTCCCAATCATCGGTGCCTCGGTTTCCATCCTCGATGAAGAAGGATATATGATACCCGACATTCCGCCCGGCCTCTTCAGGCTGACAGAGAACAACCAGGTACTACCCTTCGAACTCGAAATGGCCGCTGGTTCCGAAGGCGGCGTGAAGATAGCTCTCGTGATAGACGTAAGCGGAAGCATGGGCGGGGAGAAGCTCTTCAATGCAAAGAATGCGGCCATGCTATTCATCAACAGCACTAAGACACTAGATAGAATGGCTATCGTCTCATACGAATCCTGGACCACTGTCATTCATGAGTTCACTTCGGTCAAGCAGGACCTGAGGGACGCGATCGGCGACCTATACGCGGGCGGCGGTACCGCCATGTATGATGGAATGCACCTTGCCCTCGACTTGACCAAGGAGGAGCGAGGTGTGAAGGCCATAATCGCCTTCACCGATGGAATGGAGAACAGCAGCAGCCATTCCAAGCAGGATGTAATCGACTACGCAAATGAGACGGGGATTCCCATATTTACCATCGGATTCGGCAACGACGCGGACGAGGAGGAGCTGACCGACATCGCAGAACAGACCGGCGGGATATACGGATTCGCGCCCGATGGCGATAGACTCTCACAGCTGTATTTGTATCTTGCGAAGCTGGTCGAAAACGAATACATGCTAATTTATCGCACGCCGAATGAGGAGTACGACAGACTTCCACGAGTAGTCGAAGTGTGCCTCAATTACTGGGGCGAAGAGAAGTGCACCTACGGCAGCTACAGGGCCACCGAGCCGCCAAGGATCATACTATCAGAAGAGACCAAGGCCCTTTCTGCCCCGGGTTATTCCCACACTCCTGGCACGGCAATCGAACTGAAGGCCATCATCAGCGATGACGAGGCAGTGAAGCAGGCCCGTGTGCTCTGGAGGCAGTGCGGTTTCGAAGAGCATCCGTATCTCGAAAATGAGATGGGACTGGACCAGCAGGGCTACTATGTATGTTCGTTCCCACCGGAACGCGTGGAGTACCCGGGGATTGAGTACTTCATTCTGGCATCAGACGAGTCCACGACGGTCTCCGAACCCAGCTTCAAGCCCGAGGGCTACCCACACAAAGTAGCCGTTCGGCCAAATATCGGCCCGATAATCACTCATGTGCCCAAGCAGATGGCAGCGGTAGGCCATGACCTCTTGCTGAACATGAGCGTCCACGATGAAACCAACTACGTCCACTCCGTGGTCGTGCTGGCCAGGCCGGTGGGAAAACTCCTGTACGAAGAATTCGAGGCCTGTCGATTTGTGGGGGACGGCAGTCATATCGCCCGCATTCCGAGAGCACTGATGGGCGAAGACGGCATGGAGTACTGCATATATGCCAACGACGATAACAGAGTGTCCTCCTGGCACGGCTCACCCGACCAGCCGCACTTCATAAGGCCCCACCTCATGTCCCAGTATCCGCTTTATGTCTATGCCAAGGACAAGGCCGGCACGGAGATGCCTTTGGCCGGCGCGAGCGTTTATTTGAATGGAGAGTTCGCAGGTTCGACCGATGCCCTGGGGATGCTCGTTCTGGAATCACTCGACCTGGACGACGAGTTGTTTGCCATCAAGAGCGATGCCGCGAGCATCATCTCGACAAGGGGCGACCATCAGGATGTTGACGGCACGAGCTTCGTCATGGACCTTCATAACGGATCATTCACCCGAAGCCAGGGATTCAAGGCCTTCGTCACGAGGGACCTCGTCCCGAGCACTCCTGACAACAGACAGTCGATCTTGATGTCGAACGTCACGATCGGTGTGAATTTGGTCGTGTCCATAGAGTTTGACGCCAGTGCAGCTTATATCGCGGACGTCGTCTCCGGGCTGAGCGCTGTCTCCGACCTCCTATTCGACGCTACCAATGGGCAATTCAGAATAAATGATGTGGCGATATACGATGGCAAAGAGTGTTGGCAGAATGCTGACATCCGCATCTCGGCATCGAATTCGACCAAGCCATTCGCTGCCATCGGTGGGATCGATCGCACCCCCGATTGGTTGAGCAGCGAATGCTGCACTATTCCATGGGGATTCACGCGAGCCGACGGCCCACTCGCGGACAACAGCCTCGAGCGGCTCAATGTGACGGCTCCGGCGAATCCCGCCTATTTCACGGACCGGCACCTGACAACCGAATTGACTCACCTTCTCGCCCACTACCTCTTTTCCCTGTTGGATGAGAATGTGGACGGCAATGGAGATGCGATCAGCGATAGAACAGCAGACACGCCGAAGAGACCACGCAACTTCGGATTGATGGATACTCCATACCTGGCGGCCGAGCTATCTTCGTGGAATGAGTACCCGGGCGAGTTTTCTGCGAACGCAATAGTCGATGATGACGCGCCCTATGCGACATTGCAGATGTTCGAGACCGGCCTACCGTGCTGGTCAAGGATCGAGCAGACCTTCGAGAGCATCTCCTGGAGCGACTCGGACTACGATATAGACATCGCTGTCCCCGGAGCAGTCTTCTATGCTCAAAACGGCGAGGATACGGAGGTCCCAGGGCCCTTCGGAGCAGGCGGTTTGGGCGAGATAACTATATCCAACAAAGAAGTGGGAGCCTTCGATGTGACCCTCCTGCTTTCCTTCGAGCAGCAGCTGATTCCAGACGCTTCAGTCTTCGTGGAGGGGGATAGACTGTCATTCAAAGGTCGGACGGATGAGGACGGTAGAATCATCCTGATGGGAGTCGAACCCGGCCAACAGATGAAGTGCTATGCGGCCAATAAGGAATGGCTCTCGCCTTCCTATCCATACTGCGTGGGCGAGATTACGATTCAGGCTGGGAAGACCTTATATCAAGTTGAGTGCAGTCGGCCCGCTTCCGGCGAGGCGGAAGGAGAGCCTACCAGGGCTATCGTATATGGCACCTGCAGAACGACCAACAGCAATGCCTCTCTCGATCTCGTTGTCGTTGCAGAGGATGTGATCCCCGATGTTCCATCCGTCGTCGTTGACTCGGGAGCCCTCGGGAAGCAGAGCGTCGGAATGTCCGGAGCCACAGACAATAAATTTCTCGGATCGATCGACCTCGGAATGAGCGCATCGGGAGCAATCCAGGTCGCGGTTCAGGATTCCAACGGTGACATCTCCGTCTGTCGAGAGCCATTCTTGATGCACTTCGTGCGAGCAGATGCCTTCAATGAGGCCGTGAGCGCAGATGGCGACGCCTCCGTGATACTAAGAAGGAATGATATTTCAGAAGACCAGGCGCTGCTTGTTATCGGTGGCCAGCTGTTGCCGCCACGCCTGCCCGAAGGCAAGGTCCTTGCAAGCAACGTCTATTCATTCGCCCTCGAGAAAGACGGCTACGAACTGCGGGAAGGTACACGGTCGAGACTCGCATTCAATATGGGCAGGAGATTCACGAAGGGCGTCGATTGCAGGAGCCTTACGGCATATCGATACAGCACAACGGAAGACAGATGGCTCCCACTTGGAGGTGCGCTGGATTTCGCATCTCAGACCCTATCGATTCCTGTAGATGAGCTCGGTGTGTTCGCTGTCTTTGGAGATGTCTCCGCCGACACGACCAAACCCCATGCACCGGCAAATCTCACTGCATCAGGCGGCCAATGTGAGTCCCAGGTCCTCCTTTCTTTTGACGCGCCGGCTGACGACGGAGCGTCTGAAGCCGTTGTGGGCTTCCAAGTCCGTTATTCTGATTCGCCTATAGTCACGGAGTCTGACTGGTTAGAGGCCGCGATGCTGCCTGCCCCGCCGACCGCTGCACCTGGAGTGCATCTGGACCATCTCGTGGATCTCCCCGTCCCACACACTCTCTACTACTTCGCGATGAGATCAGTGGATGAAACCGGCTCTCTCTCAGACCTCGCCGTCGCTTCGGGAAAATCTCCCGCCGCCGAGACCCTATTCTTTGACGCTTTCTCACGGAACAGGCTGGTCGAGCTGGTTTGGGAGACAGCATCGGAGGTTGACAACGAAGGCTGGCATATATGGCACTACGATGCCGACAAGGGCGAATTCGAACGACTGACGCAATCGCCCCAATTGCCCGACGCAAGAGCCGACGGGGGAAATAGATATGCTTATCTGGCGCAGGGATTGGCCAATTCGGAGCCGGCCTATTTCGTAATCGAGAACCTCTGCACGGACGGGTCCTCATCCTATTCGCATTTGATCTCAGCAATGCCGAATGGTGCCGACGTGACACATCCGCCGATTTTCGAGGTGAATATATCGGGCAAATTATTCCAGGATGGAGATACGCTGAAGATAGACACAACGATTGAGAACCAGGATGAGACGATTCTGGTGAATCTCGAGGTCCTTCTCGTCCAGCCAGATCGCAGGATTATTCCGATATCTCCTTCGTTCCCGTTTATCCTTCACCCGTTTGAAAGGATCGAGAGGACCGTATATACGGCTGAGGTCCTTCCCGGCCTTAAGAGAGGCGAATATGAAGTCTGGGCTCGCCTCAGGGAAGCGGCCACCGGCGCAAAACTCTCCAAGCAAGACCTCACCTTCACAATCGAGTAGAGCGAGCGCTTAGCTCCGGCGACCTCGGGGAGACTCAATCTCCCCGAGGTCTTATATTCCCCCGGAAGAACTCATCCTCGACGACCGTCGATCCTGTATGGATGAGACCCAGTCGCCCCAGTCGTTGACATTCCCCTTCGAAGACAGTAAATAGAAATCGCTCTAGAGTGATTTACTAGCAGCGTATTGAGGTTCTTACTATCCTCGAGGGAGCCATGGGCAACAAAGCAGGCGGCGAGATCATCGATGGCCGCTATGAGGTGATTGCTGAGTGCGGAAGAGGCGGCTTTAGCGTTGTCTATAAGGTCTTCGACAGAAATCTCGGCAGAGTCCTCGCACTGAAAGAACTGCATCTCGACCAATCGACAGGAGCGGGATTTGTATGGCAATTCAAGCAGGAATTCATGCTGACATCGCGCTTGAGACATCCCCATACGGTGAAGGTCTATGATTTCGGCATCAAGGATGAACGAACATATTACTTCACAATGGACTTCGTGGAGGGCCAGCCACTCCTGGATTGGATCTCGAACCGCGAAACCGACGACATCGTCTCCCTGCTTCTCCAAATCTCGATAGCACTGAGCTACATACATGGCCGAAGGGTGATGCACGGTGATATAAAGGCTAGCAACATCATCGTTCGCCCGAAGCCTCCGGCCGAACCGAACCTGCCGCTGGCAGGATCGAATTTGTATGATGCCGGATTCGCCACATTGATGGACTTTGGTCTGTCCAGCGCCCTTGCTGCACCCTCCCTGCAAGCGGGAGGTACGGTCGAATACATGGCACCAGAGCGATTCCTGGGAGCCGGGGCGGACGTCCGGTCGGATTTGTACTCATTTGGGGTGCTCGCATACCAGATGCTGTCGAGGCACCTGCCGTTCGAATCGAATTCCATCGAGGGTTACGCGGAGCACCACCTCCACTCGATACCGAAGCCTCTCGCATCCGTCGTGCCAGGCCTGAAGCCGGCTATATCCGATATGGTCGAAGGTCTCCTCGCGAAGAGACCCGCCAAAAGGCCCAATTCGGCCGCCGTTGTATCTGAGATTCTCGTCAATGCTCTCGGTGCCAGAGTCCCGAAGACGTTTGCAATCAGCCCGGATGTCCGACCCAACCAGCTCTTCGGACGCGATCACATCCTGAAGGAATCTCTGAGGCATGTTTTGAGCTGGTTCTCCTCTGAAGCGTATTCGAATTTTTTTAGCGAGAAGCAGCCCTATTCGAAATTAGAGCATCAGGACCGCTGCCTATTGATTCTGGCAGAGGGCGCAAGTGGATCCGGAAGGACCGAATTTTTGAAAGCGCTGAAGCCCGAACTACAGCTCTGCGGGCTCAATGTGATGACTTCGCCTCCGGGCGGCCAGAAATTAGATATAGAGGGCTTTGTCTCAGCTACGCTGAAGAGTGCAGGGATGGCCCTCGAGGATTCTGCGCAAGATTCTGCCTCAATCAGACATGACACGGCCTCGTCTGATATCTCTGAAGACCCTGCCCCAAATGAAGTTGCAGAGTGGGCCCGTCTTTCACAGAGGCGACTTCTGGCGAAATTCGCGGATAGAGTCTCGGCCGCATGGGACGAGCGCTCGATCGTCTGGCTCCTGGATGACTTCGATCTTATGGAGAAAACTTCCCAACAGGCCCTCCAGATGCTGATACGTACGGCTGCGGCTGCGAAGACAGGTCGCAGGATCGCTATAGTCCTTACCGGAGGTCCTGCTGCGGATGAAGACCTCTCCCAGCTCTCTGAGCACTTGGTCTTGGAGAGGCTCGAGCTTAATCCCCTCGATGAATCGCAGATAGCATCACTGATTGACGCAGCATTCAGGCCTAATTCGTTCAGCAGGGAGGTCGCCTCTGAATTGAAGGAAAGGACGGGAGGCATACCCCTATTCTTGAGTCAATGTATCGAGTCCTTTCTGAAGGAGGGGCTAGTAAATTTCGCGGACGGAAGATGGGAATTAAGAGCAGATCGTTTTGTAAGCTTCTCCATACCGAGTAGTCAGAACCAGGTATTCGAGTCTAGACTCTCACTGCTTTCGCCCGAAGCGATGTCTGTGCTCTTGAAGGCCGGTGTCTTGTCAGAGCCGTTCGCACCCATGCTTATGGCGCATCTGGGCGGCATGTCCGCCTTGTCAACCCACCAGGCGCTCGATGAGCTTCTGAGGCACGGGCTATTGATCGATGCAAGAATGGGCGGAGACAGTGTGATGTACTCCCTTGCCAATCCGATTATAGGAGACATAGTCGTCGCAAGGCTCTTCGAGGAAGAGAGAATCTCACTTCACAGGCTGATATCCCAGCGATGTGACTCCCTGTCGGAAGAGGCTTCCAAGTTTTATCAGGGCGGAAACGCCGTTGTCGAAATCCCGCCCTGTGAGCCGGGACAACTAAGGGCCATCTCCGCAATTCACGCCGCCCATGCAAGGCTTCCAGGGATACTCGAGCGGCACTATGAAGCGGCATGCGCATTCCTTCTTGGCCGCTTCAGACATAGAGATGTGAAACTGATATCCGAGAGAATTCTCGACTGCATCGATCGCGAGAGTGAACCGGGCAAACGAAAGAGCATTCTACTCAGACTGGGCTATCTCAACTTCATCCTTGGTGATCATGATGAAGCAATCGCGGCCTTCGGCGAGGGACTCTCTCTGAAGGAGGAGACAGATGTATCCCTCAGGGAAGAGGTTCTAGCCTCATGCAGGCTTGGAGTGATCTACTGCGGTCGTGGCGAGGCGGATGAGGCGAGGGAATTGTATAGGAACCTCATCGACCGCGTGAAGACGATCAGAAAGGGGAAGAAGGGAGGAGAAGCCGCCACCTTCTCTGCATGTCTGGCTCGTCTTCACACATTCCTCGGGCAGACCTATTTTGCGCAATGCGACTACGACAAAGCCGGGGCAGAGCTGAAATCTGCGATGGATCTCGTGCCCGAGAAACTGCTGGCTTCTCTTGCCACGTCCGAAAAGAAGGCTACTGAAGGCATTTCTGTGGATTATGACTATTTGCCACGGCTGTTTAGGAATCTTGCGATCATTGACTCTTCTGCAGGTTGTTACGATGAGGCCCTTGAACTCATCGAGAAGGCGATACGGGTCGGAAGGCGACTTCATGACGCATCTGAACATGCCAGAAGCCTCATGATAAAGGGCACTGTTGACCAGCTAATGGATGAATCTGCGAGCGCAGAAAATTCGTACAGGGAAGCACTCGATTATTTCATCAAAGAGGGATTCAAGGAGGGCATTCTGATTGCCTACAACAATCTCGCCTCGATACTGGATCTCGGAGGACGCCCAAAGGAAGTGGCGCTTTTGTGCACCAAGGCCCTGGAAATCGCGGAGTCGCAGGGCAATAGATACTCGAGAGCCAGGATACTGTGCAATCTAGGTTCAGCTCTTTTTGAGCAGGGCTGGATAGACGAAGCAAGAAGGAGAATAGAGGAAGCGCTAACACTGTGCGAGGAGGAAGGCTTCATAGATGCCGCTGTTCGTTGTCTTTATTTCAAGGTCGATGTGTTGCTTGCTCAAAGAGACATCTCCGCAGCTTCCGAAGCTTTGCTGCTTGCAGGCAAGCATCTAGAAAATGCAGAAGACCAATACAGCGCCCCTATAATCGCACTCGCTCGGGCCAAGGTCTGCAATGCCTCGCAGGATTTCTCTGAGGCCAGCAAAGTAGTGTCGAAGATACTGCAGAAGTCAGAACAACTCGGAAAGACGGATATCGCTCTTGCCCACAGATTGAGGGCTGAGGCCGCGCGCGGGCTCGGCGAGCTGGACCCCGCACGGAGAGATATAGCGGACTCGCTTTCGTCTGCTCGCGGCGCAGGCGCTATCAAAGAAGAGGCTCTCAGCCTTCTCTCGGCGTCTTGCATCGAAGGGGATGCCGGGGAGCTTTCAATGGCAATAGAATTGGCAAACAACTCGCTCGCAATCTTCAAGCAGATGGAAGCCTTCCTGAATACCGGAATAACCTCCGAGCACCTCGCCAATCTGCACCTGAGACTCGACAACCGGTCAGAGGCTCTATTGAACCTCGAACTCGCCAGAGACCAGTTCGTCGGCCTCGATATGAATGATGAGGCCGCGCGCATAGACGACCGCATTGAGACACTGAGATGGGGCAGCAAAGACGAAGTTGAGCGCGGTTCTCTAGCAGTCAAAGCCCTTTACAAGGTCACTCGTCTATTCGAGTCGTTACTGGACCTGGATGAACTGCTGAATCGCGTCATGGATGCTGTCATCGAGATACTCCGAGCCGAGAGGGGTCTGATCATGCTCAAGGATCCCGTGACCGGTGTCCTGCAGACGCGCGTCGCCAGGGAAGTCGATAAGCAGACAATCGAGGACGTGTCCAGAATCAGCAAGAGCGTAATCCAGAGAGTGGTAGATGTCGGAAAGCCTCTCGTAACGACTGACGCCCAGAGCGATCCCAGGTTCCAGGAAAGCAAGAGCGTCTCTCTCTACGACATCCGCTCGATCGTCTGTGTCCCGATTGTCATAGCCGGCAAAGTCAATGGGATTGTCTATGTGGATAGCAGTCTATCTGCAACAGTCTTCACAAAACAAGACTTATACCTCCTTTCCGCATTTGCTGCCCAGGCCTCAATGGCAATCGAGAAGGCGATGCTGCTCGAAGAACTGCAGATGAAGAAGGACTCTTTGCAGGAGGAAAACCTGGACCTTCGCCAGGCGATTGCGCCACAGCTCACATTCGACAACATCGTCGGAGATAGCGGATTAATGCAGGAAGTCTTCAGCAAAATCAGGCAAGTCGCCGATACTGATGTTGCGGTTCTAATCGAAGGCGAAAGCGGGACAGGGAAGGAACTCGTCGCCCGAGCAATTCACCATAACGGTGAACGGAAGAACGAGCCCTTCGTCAAGATCAACTGCGCCGCAATCCCCGAAAATCTGATGGAGAATGAGCTCTTCGGACACGAAAAGGGGGCGTTCACCGGGGCAAATGAAAGACTACGCGGGAAGTTCGAGGTAGCGGATGGTGGGACTTTATTCCTTGACGAGATTGGGGACCTTCCTTATGGGCTACAGGCAAAGCTCTTGACAGCGATCGAGAACAAGGAATTCCAGCGAGTTGGTGGAACTCAGACCGTTCGAGTCAATGCGAGAATTCTCACCGCGACAAACAGGAACTTGCTCAAACTGGTGGCCAAGCAGCAATTCCGCAAAGACCTCTACTACAGGATCAATGAAGTACCTATCATGCTACCACCATTGAGGCAGCGTAAAGGTGATATTCCACATCTCGTCGATCACTTCATCAGGAAATACGGCTCTGATCTCAAAGAGCCAGTGACCGCGATCGAGCAGGAGGCTCTCGCCATTCTCATGGACTACAATTGGCCCGGAAACGTGAGAGAACTCGAAAGCGCCATCAAGAGGACTCTCATGGGTGCATCGAAGGGCATTCTGACAAGGGACTGCTTCACGTTCATACCTGTCAGCCGTACTCCCTCGGCCGCTGCCCAAACCGATAGCATCTCGCAGATGGTCGATAACCTCATCGACGGTGGATTGTCGCCCAAAGAAGTACTTTCCGTTATCGAGCAGGAAGTCCTGAAGCGGGCGATTGAGTCGGAGGGATGGAGCATCAGGAAGACGGCGCAGGAACTTGGAATATCCAGAAACACATTGAAGAGCAAACTCATAGCTTTTGGCATAGCAATACCCGGGAGTTAGAACATGGACAACTCTGCTTTGGATATCATATCTACAAAGAAATTCCAGAGACTGCCAAGCGAGATGGCGGTAAGCGCCGATGGTGCCCTCATTGCCGCTTCCTTTCACAATGGGACCGTGATGCTGATTGACTCCGAGGGGCACATGCTCTGGGAGAAAAGCGTCGGAAGTCCCGCGACCGACATCGGAATATCGCCGGACCTGAAATTCGTATATACAGCATCGAAGAATAGAGTGGTGATATTCGATATAACCGGGGCCGAACAAAGACAGATCAAGGAAGATGCAGAAAGAGCTGTTCTATCTCCGCACGGCGAATTCGCCTTCTTGGGCAGCGCGGATCCGACTAAGCGAATATCGTCAATCTCCTTTTTTGACGCTACCAAGAAGTCTCTTCTAAAGCGGCAGCCCGGGGCGATCGTGTGGAAGGAGAAATTCGATGAAGCATATCAATTCTTCACTGGCGGCCGAGATGGTTCGGGCGTCGTCTTAGGCTTTGCCCGACAAATCCTGTGTATCGACAAGGACCAGCGCAGGGCTCTGGACCACAAAGTCAAATCAACGGTCAAGAGCCTTGTAGTGTCGTCAGATGCATCGAAAATACTCTTCTCGACATTCGATGGCCATATAATCGGACTCGACGCAACCGGTAAGGAATACTATCAGGCTGAGCTCGAGGAAGAAGCTAACGATCTATGCTGCGACGCGGCCGGAAGCTGGGTGATGGCAGCGCTCAAGAACACCCCGGCGATTCTGCTTTTCAATGAAAGAGGGAGACTCGTCTGGCGATTCTCACTTCCCGGCAAGCCGATACACGTGCGCCTGACCGACGACGCATCCATATTTGTGGTATGTTGTGCCGGCGGCGAGATGCTGGTCTGCAGGAACTATTACGTCGATCCCAAGAAGCGGCTGGGGCGCGGAATCGGCCTGATCAACAACCCTGAATACACGGAACTGGCCCTGAACATGCTCGCCCGATCATCGACGGAAGGCCTGACGGCCCTGGTCAAGGCTATCAAGGACGGGACGGTCCCAGAGGGAAGCTACAAGCTCATTGGCAAGATCCCAGAGGCATCTTTGCCTCTTCTGGTCAACGCAATGCTTACCGATCCCGAGCCTGGACATTTATTCCACTGTCTAGCTGCATTTTACATGCGGGCTGCTCCAATAATTCTGCAGGAGCTCGAGAAGCTCGCAGCGCCGAAGCGAAAGGAGTTCTATTCGAGGCTATCTGCAATCGCGAGTAAGATCCCTGACCCGAGACTTCTTGATCTTCTCGGATTCCTTCATCTTCAAATGGGAGAGCTTGATGCTGCGATGAAGCACTTCTTTGAGTGTTTGAATATGAACGGCCATCCCGAATTGGCAGTGCGCCATCTCGAGGAAACGCTCGCGATGCTGGATGAGACCAAGGCAAGAGAAGGCATAGACCAGCTCTTCAGGACGTTCGCATAAATGCGTTATATTTGCCTTTCTGATAGATTGCCGTAAACTCCCCACCCGAAATCGAATACAGGAGAGCATTAGGGAATCGCTGCATCCCAACTTCTGGATGGTGCGCGATTGGTAGTCGATGATCAGAAAACTCCCAGGAAGACGCTCTTAAACGGAGACCGATATTCATGACAGAGAAGCCATCAGGACGCGATTACGTAAAAGCCGCATTCAAGCGGGAGCGACTGGAAAGATTCTGCACTTACCCCGTACTGGGGGCAGTGAATGCGAAGTTCAGCGGCATAACCATACGCGAATTTCTCACCGACGCCTCGAAATTCGCCGCCGCGCAGCTCGAGGCATACGAGAGGTTCGAGCCCGACATCATTGTCATGATGGCCGACCTGGTTATGGAGCCAGAAGCGATGGGGCAGCATGTCGATTTCTTTGACGACAGGATGTGCCAGCAAAGGGGCTATTTGGTCGGCGAAAAGGCGAAACTGGCAAACCTGAAGATCCCGAATCCAATGGCCGACGCGAGAATGCCATACTACCTGGAGGCGTGTACCCGAGTCGCGGAAGCCCGAATACCGGCCGCCCTCGGTGGGGTAATAAATGGCCCTTGGTCACTCGCCTGTGAACTCAGGGGGGCAGAAAATCTGCTACTCGATACCTTTGATGATCCCGAATTCGTCAAATCTCTAATGGAATTCACGACCGAAGTCTGCAAGGCGTTCGGAACGGAAGTAGCAAAGACCGGTGCAGGATTGAGCCTATCTGAAGCTCCGGCCTCGTGTAGCTTGATCTCGCCAAGTATATACGCCGAATTCGTGGCATCCTATCACAAGCAGGTCGTCGATCATTTCAAGGCGGAGAAGAAGGCTATGACTATTCATGTGTGCGGCTATATCGATCCCATCATGCAGATGCTCGTCGATACCGGAGTCGCAGCAATCAGCTTCGACGCGCCATCCTCACTCGAGAGGATGCTCTCCATCGCGAATGAGAAGACCGTTGTCATAGGCAACGCCCCCACGACCATCTTCCTCAAGGAGGACAAAGACGCCATCTTCAAGGAAGTCCAGAAATGCAGGGATATAGCAAATGGAGCGAAGGCTTATGTTCTAGCCTCTGGTTGCGAAGTCCCCATTCCGGCCACCGCAAAGAGCATCGAGTACTTCATGGAGGCGGCGAAGCAGACCTGGTCTCCGTGATATACGGGCGGCTTTAGGGCTTCAGTTGGCAATTACTCCAACGCCCCAACCTCAGTCCGAAAGCAGGCTTTGAAGTGGGTCGGCGTGACGCTCTTCAGCTCTGGCTTTTCGAGACGGCATTGCTCAACCGCGAGAGGGCATCGTGGATGGAATTGGCAGCCTGGGATATACGCTGAACCGTCGGGCAGTTCACCTGGAATCTCTTTGAAGCCCACGCCTTCGCCATCTTCGCAGGATCTGCCCGCGCACTCCAATAGCGCCTCAGTGTATGGGTGTTGTGGTCCGGTCACTATTTCATCCGCGCTACCGATTTCGACGATTCTGCCGAGATACATGATCGCTATCCTGTCACAGAGCTGCGAAAGCAAGGCCAGGTCGTGAGAGACGAAGATAAGAGAGAGATTGTATTTGCTCCGCAGGGCGTGGAGAAGAGTGACTATTCGTGCTTGAACGGTTACATCGAGTGCGGAGGTCGGCTCATCGGCGAGAATGAGAGATGCTCCGGAAGCAAGTGCCATGGCGAGCATCACCCGCTGTCTCATCCCTCCGGATAGCTCATGTGGATATTGCTGCATTCTCTGCGCAGCGGAGTGGATCCCTGTGTCCTGCAAGAGGTCGATCGCTCTGCCTCGGGCTGATTCTCTTGTATGTTTGCCGCCTCGCCTTATGCTCTCGATGAGCTGATTGCCTATCGTAAGGACGGGATTGAGTGCGGTCATCGGCTCCTGGAAGACCATGGCAATCCGCCTTCCCCTTATTGTGCGCATCTCACTCTCACGGATGCTGACAAGGTCCCTACCCTCGAACAGAATCTCACCGGACGAAATCAGCCCTCCAGGGGGCATCAGCCGCATTATGGAGAGCAGCAGCACGGTCTTGCCGCAGCCCGATTCGCCGGCAATGCCGAGGCATTCTCCCTCGCCGACACCGAGACTCACCCCTCTTGCGGGGTGGACAATTGCTCCTCGCGTTTTTATCCGGCTCTCGAGCCCCATTATCTCAAGAAGCATCGTCCCAGCAAACCATCGATTGCCTCCCTCAAAGCCCTGCACGAAGAACTCACTGGCGGTCACTCGGAAATAAACACGTCCCGATCTCTAGTCTCTTCGTTTGTTATTTCCTCGCCTCGTCATGAGGTCATAGAGCACCGGAATAGCCACAAGGGTCAGGATCCCCGAGATCAAGATGCCGCCAACCGATGCGACGCCAATTCCATTCCTCATCTCTGCGCTGATGCCGCTGCTCAGTGCCAGTGGAAGCATGCCGAGAACTGCTGCAAGTGTGATCATGGCTATCGGCCTGAACCGGTCGCAGGCCGCTGTTACCATCGCCTTATGGCGCGAAATACCCTCTGAAACCAAGAGGTTGAATTGGTCTATGATGAGGATGGCGTTGTTCACTACGATCCCGATTAGCATTACGCAGCCCATTATGATGAAAATGCCCAGGCTTTCTCCTGCCAGCCATAGCGCCCAGAGCACACCTATTACAGCTAGCGGAATCGTAACGAGTATTAGCCAGGGCTGCTTGAAGGATTCGAGAATCGCAGAGAGTGTGAGGATAACGAGGAGAATGGCGAGCAACCCGGCCTCACCAAGCTCACCCTGACTCTCTGCCATCATCTCGTACTCCCCCGCGAAGGAGTACCTGTATCCCGATGGGATGCTGGCCGACGCATCAATTGACTCAGAGAGGTCGATGACTGCCGTCCCCATCGGTTTCCAACTCTCGAGATTCGCATATATGGTGGATATTCTGCTCTTGTCCTTACGAGTTATCTGAACCGGGGCAAGTTGCTCTGAAATATGGCCCAGCGAAGGCAAGATTATCGACTTGCCGGGCGCGCCAGGGAAGACAAAGCCCTCCACCTGGTCCTTGCCCTCCTCCTCCTCGAGTTCGACGACTATGTCGTAGTTGCGAGCGTCCTTCTTAAAGGTTCCCGCCTCGATGCCCTCTAGGTTTCCTCTCAGGATTGTGCCCAACGACGTGGCGGGAAGGTTCAAATCCGAGAGGACCGCTCGGTTCGGTGTAATTCGAAGCTCCGGCTTGCCCATTCTGACTGTCGTATCCACATCGATGAACCCCGGGATATCGCTCGCGAGCTGCTCTCCCTTTCTGGCCAGGTCCTCCAGCGCATTAAGATCTGGCCCAGATATCTCCAACTGAATCGCCGACTCCTGACCACCTGCGAACGAAGGATAGCCAACGGTCACGATTGCATCCGTGAAATTCGCGAAGCGCGACCTCACATCATTCATGATGTCGAATATGGAGAGCTCACGCTCATCCCGACTAGAGAGCTTCAATAGAACTTGAGCGA
>JAFGIT010000013.1 GCA_016929465.1 Candidatus Coatesiibacteriota bacterium
CAAGACCCACTCTTCGAGGATGCTCTTGGCGCACAGAATTTGTCAACATGCCTGTTGCGGCACGGCTTCAGGGCTGGGGTAGAGGGTGGTGATATCCCACATCAACCGCGCCCGTGTCGGGTGTGCCATCCATCTGGGTGGTCGTGTCGGAGAGGCCGGCTTCCAGGGCAGATCGACTCCCCGCATCGACGCACGGGCTTGCCGGGGCGAGGAAGTATTCGCCGGCGGGGCCGGATACGAGCATGGGATCGTCGTAGAAGTTACCCTCTCCAAGGGCCATCTCGTCGATACAGCAGTATTGACCGAGGCAATTGAGCAATTCCTCGCCATTGCCCCAGAGAATGCAGTCGCGGACTGTCAACAGGCCGGGATTCTCGTGGTGGATTCCGCCTCCGAATGTGGCTGAGTTATCCAGAATCGTATTATTGTATATGTCCGGCTCGCTGTTGCCGAAGCAGAATATGGCTCCACCAGCCCTCGAGGCCTCATTCCCGATCAAAATGTTGTTCGCTATCGTGGGGTAGCTGCCATCAGAACAGCAGACGCCGCCACCATGACCGCCAGTGCCTCCTCTATTGCCCACGATTAAGTTATCCATTATCGTCGGTGAGCAATGATTGCAGTATATCGCGGCCCCGCAAATGCCCTGCAGAGTGTTATAGACGATTGTGTTGCCAAATATCTGTGCATCGCTCCCGTTGCAGAGAATTCCCGCACCATCTCTCTCGGCGGAATTGAGTGCTATGATATTCCCCTCTACGATCGGTTCGCCCCCGATGAGTAAAAGCCCTCCTCCTGAGCGGCCCTCATTGCCAGAGATGATGTTGTCTCTGATCACTAACTGGCTGTTATTACAGTAGATTCCGCATCCATTCTCTACCCAATCGAATGCTGCACCTGTTATGGCCAGGCCCTCAATCAGCAAGTCCCGCGCGGACTCACAGCGAATGACATACGTTGAGCTCCGCATCGCATTGAGGATGGCGGTCTCTGAAGATTCCCCGACCAGTGAAATGAAGCTCCTCATTCTCAGCGGGAACGTTTCGCCATCGAGGTCCGGTGAGTACAATCCACTCGCAATATGGATCTCGGTGGGGGCTGTCTCCGAGGCATCGGCGACGGAGAGCGCGTGTGTGATAGTTTTGAAGGGAAATGTCTCCGCACCCGGATTCTCATCTCGTCCATTTACCGCGTCAACGAATAGGTCCCCCAGAACGAACTCCGCACGCCCTATGGGACACGCGAGGTTGAGGGTGCCCGGATAGGTCAGTCCGGCAGAGAGGCAGTAGAGACCATCCTCTCCGACCGGAGGCATCTCACTCGGTATTTCAAAGGTCGAAATGGTCGCATATTCTAGGAGGAAAGGGATCGGAACGTCTATGTCGCTGTAGAGAGGTCTGAATTCTTCCGACCAACCACTTTGACCGAGGAACCAATCTGCACCGTCAGGACCTTGAAATGCTACATAGAGGTCGAGACGCATATTGTCCCAATGATTCTCGACAGTAAGCCTGACCTCGACTGCCCGACCAAATATATAATGCTCAGCGTTTGCAGTGATGGTGACACCGGGCGGAGGAGTCGTATCCACCGCGTAGTGATAGCCCAGGTCCAATCTGCCGGCGTCGGGAGAGCCGTCGGGCGAGGTCGTAAGATCCGCCAATCCTGCGGCCCTCGCAGACATGCTACCAGCATCCTTGCATGGACTTCCATAATCGAGATAGAAACTGCCGAGGGGCCCTCTCACAAATTCGGGATCCGAATGGATTACGCCCTTCCCGTCGCACCATTCACTCTCAATGCAGGAATAGACTGCGCTGCATCGGCACAGGTCTTCCCCATTCCCCCACAGGATGCAGTCGGAGATCGTCAGACCCTCCTCCAGGCAATAGATGCCTCCACCTGCGGTAGCGATATTGTCTGCAATTGTGTTGCTGTTGATCGATGATCCAGTGCCCTCACAAGCTATTCCTCCACCACCAAGGCCGTTTGACTCAGCTGCATTCGCGACGATCAGGTTGTTTTTGATCGATGGGCCAGCCCCGCCAGTGCAGGCGATGCCCCCGCCGTATTCCGCTGAATTTCCCTCGAGTACATTATGAATGATCAACGGAGAGCTCGAGGACCGGCAAGATATGCCCCCACCTTCCGCCTGCCCAGTAGAATTGCCGGAGATGGTATTTGTCGAGATCGTGGGTGAGCTGTCCTCGATGCAGAGAATCGCCCCGCCGCCCATCTCGCACTGGTTCAAGTTGATCTCATTGCCGGTGATTAGCGGAGAACTCGATTGGCAGAAGATCGCGCCACCTTGGAAGGCGGAGTTGTTCGTGATTAGATTTTCTCTAATGGTAGCCGAGCCGCCATCTATACACGAAATAGCACCTCCACAAGCGTCACCCTCCGCGTAGTTCCCCTGAATCACGTTGCTCGAAATGATCGGGGAGCTCCCCTCACACACAATCGCGCTTCCTATAGCGCCGGTTATCGAAAAGCCGCTCAGCGCAGCGCTCTCGACGCCGTGGAATTCGACTATGTGGCTCGCCGGTGGGGCGGCCACTTTCCCTCCATCGAGGACGGTCTTCTCCGCACCCGCACCGATCAGGCTGATGTAGCTCTTCATCATCAGCGGATAGGTCTCGCCGTTTGCTATTGTCGAGTAGGTCCCGGATGACACGTGGATCCTGGTTGAATTGGTCGGATCGCTTATCGATAGTGCAAGAGCGCGTGAGATTGTCTTTAAAGGCAGCTCGGAGCTTCCGTCGCCGCTATCATCGCCATGTGCGGAATTGACGTAGTATTCGGAATGCGATAATTCGCCGACCGTGAATCTCGCGTAGCTGCATCGGCCCAACAGCTCGAGCGTGCCCGGCCTGCTTAGAAAGGCGAAGAAGCTGTATCTGCCGGGTATGTTGATCGGCGGCATATCGGCTGGCAATTCGATCACATCGAGCGTAATCGCATCTAGATCGAGACCTGCCTCGATGTGAATGCTCTCAATCAGTGCCTCTGTTGAATCGCTGGCCCACCCGTTCTGATTGAATAGATGGATATCGCCTTCTGCATCATAAAGGCCAACATATAGGTCGATATAGGTGTCCTCACCTGGATTCTCGCTGGAGGCGGTCAGCGTGACCGTGTCGCCAGGCATATACCGGACGCGATCCGTCTCGAGACTGATCTCTGGCCCACGATAGTCCTCGATCTCGTAGTGGTAGCCAATATCGACGACTCCAGCGTCAGGAAGACCGTCGAGTTGTGTTGTTCGGCCTGTCAGTCCCGCAGCTTCGGCCGATCTGCTCCCTGCCCCGAGCAACGGGCTGTTCGGGGGGAGGTAGTAGCCACCGACCGGAGGAAATTCGACGAATTCTGGCTCGGTATGGATGTTACCCTCGCCTGAAGTATCGTCGCTGACGCAGCAGTATGTGACGCTACAGCCCTGAGTATCTTTCATATTTCTCCATAGAATGGAATCGAAGACCAGAACGTCGGCTCCCACTCCCTGGATGGCGCCGGTCATCCAAGCGTTAATCCGGTTGTCCATCACGAGACAATTGTACATGCTAGATTCCGAGTAAACGCTGTAAACGGCTCCCCCGTATCCCGCCTGATTCCCGATGATCAAGTTGTTCAGGATCGTCGCCATACAGGATTTGACGCAAAGACCGCCTCCATTTCCAGCCTGATTTCCGGCGATGGTGTTATTCGAGACTGACGTCGTGCACGATCTGGCGAAAACACCTCCTCCTTCCGCAGCATTGTTGCCAGAGATCTCATTGTCCAGGAGCGATATCGAGCTGTCGTTGCAGTAGATGCCGCCGCCGAGGAAGGCGGTATTACCAGCTATCAGATTCCGCTCTGCGGATAGGACGCAATTCTCACAGTATATCCCTCCGCCAATGTGTGCTGAATTCCCTTCGACGGAATTGCTGGAGAACGTGGGCGTGCAGTCGTTGCAGTAGATGCCGCCGCCAATGCCCTCGGATATCGCAGCGTTGTGGTGTATCTCGTTGTCCGCGATAAGTGGTGAGCACTTGTTGGAGCAGTATATGGCCGCGCCCGCATTGATGCTCCGATTCCCGTTGATCTCATTGTTTCGTATGGTTGGAGATCCGCCGAAGCAGAGGATAGCGCCGCCGAAAGATGCTCCTTGATGGCTGCTCTCCGCTCCGGTCATCGTGAAGCCCTCGATAGTCGAGCCCTCGGAGAAACTAAAGATGATGATGTGTTGGTATTCCATCTCTGCATCGAGAATGGTCCGGTCTGCCCCTTCCCCGACGAGATGAATCCAACTGCCCACGATAAGCGGAAATGGCTCGCCATTCGCGCTCGCCGAGTAGACTCCTGCGGAAATATAGATCGTGGTGGGCGTGGAAGTGGAATTCTCGGAGATCGAGAGCGCATGCGTTATCGTCTTGAGGGGAGCGACTTCCGAACCGTCATTCGCGTCGTCCCCACAATCAGCATTAACGAAGAGGTCCAACTGGCAGGACGCCGGCAGAGAGGCGCCTAGCAGCACGCCGCAAATGAGTAGGATTGTGACCAGGTTTGCCCTTTTCATTTCATCTCACCGCGACGGGCCCATTAGAAGCCTTCATCGACCCAGTACGCCGGAACGACCAGGTTCGTCGTCGTCGCCTGGCTGTAAACCATGCAGCAAGGAAAGATATATCCTCCCCTTTGCACCCTGAAGACAGCGTAGCCCATTCCCGGCGCCGTCGGTATCCATGTCGGCACCGATGGAATCGTCGAAAAGAGAAGCTGTTCTTGCTGTCTTATACTATATCCGTCCTGCTCGGGATCGCTGAGAAGAGCCCCCTGGGGACTGAAGAAGCGGATGTAGATAGTATCGCTCGTCTCATCGGAGCCGTTCACGAACACAAGGCAGGTATACCAATCCCCTCCGGAGAACCAGAAGGGGAATATGCAGCGAGAATGGGCGTTATCCCAACCGGCCAATGCAGGGCCGGCCAAGAGCAAGAGGGAGATTGCCGCCGCGAAAGCACGCCTCGAACTCATCCCACCCGCCTCATGACAGTTAGAATCCGCGGTCCTGGTCATAGACCGGCATGACGGCGCCGGTTCCGGTGGCCCGGTTGTAAACTATGCAGTAAACGTTGACCGGCATGCCATCATCCAGGCGAAACAAGATATATCCATAACTAGCAGTGGTTGGTATCCAGGTCGGGACCGTGGGCGTCGTCGAGAAGAGCAGCATCTCACCATGCCGAATGGAGAACATATCGCTCGTTGTATTGCTGCAGCCGCTCATTGAATCCTTGAATCTCACGGAGATTACGTCCCCGCTCTCATCAGAACCATTGACGAAGATCAGTAAGGTGTACCAATTTTCGCCAGTCTGCCAATAGGGAATGATTCCGCGACGCACGGCGGAATCCCAGTCAGCGAAAGCAGTATGGGCTACGACGAGGATCGCGACAGCCAACGACAGGGCGAGAATTCCTCGGAGATGCCTTGGACGGGTCCGCCTCGAATAGTGGGAATCGCGGCCCATTCCCTTCCGAATGCCCAAGACTGAGAGAAGACTCATTGCACTCATATCGTCCTCCGTTGGGGACCGTTCAGCGGCGCCGGTTAAACTCGATTTGCGTCGCTGTCAGGATGACGATAGAACATCACCGCCAAATTGTAAATGCTTTTTGGGTAGAACTAAACACAAATAGACGGAGAGAGAATTGATTTGGTGGGAAAACGGGGAGCGGATTTATCGGCGTGTTCCGCCGAGAACGGGACTATTGGGCGGCGCACAGCCGCTCGTAGAATTTGCGGCTGATTGTGAGAAGCTCCTTGCGGGTGAGGAATTCGGACCAATCGAGGGAGCCGCAGGACCTTGACTTGAGAGCTTTCCTGCGGCTAATGAACTTCCAGCTGGTGTTGTCGATCGACTCGAATGGGAAGGTCGAGATGAGCGATACATCACCGATCCCAAGGCCATGATACTTGTGCGGGTAGCGACCGAATATCTCCGAAAGCCAATCGAACATACGGCGCCTCGAACGCGGGACCATGCCGCCGAGTCCGATCAGCGGGTATCCGTCTCTCATCTCCTCGAGAACGTCGAGTTCTTCACCGTGATGGAATACCGGTATCGGGGACAGACCTTTCACCTCCATGAAGCGCAAGTTCGCCTTGCTCGCGGCCACATCGCCGATCACATCGAGATTGAAATAGAGATCGACCCTATCGAGATTGTGCTCGATGAAATCACAGTATTCGACTATGTCGATCCCCACTCCTGAGCGAAAGGCAGAGAAGGCCCCCGAGTCGAGCATGACCGATGAGAATCCGCCCTCTCGGATGGTCTTCTCGAGGGCCCTATCAAGCCAGGCATACGAAACCATGATGTTCGCTCCCCGGAATACGTCGCGGAGTAGGTAATTGTTCGCTCCTGCGAAATAGACATTCATCCTATCTTGACAGCCTCCGGCTTGGCATCACTCATATCTGCTCTCAGGACTCGCATTCGGGCTGAATTTGTGACCCTCCAGGACCACGTCATAGAGTTCCAGCTCATCCTCGAGCGCAATCCTTACCTCGCGATGCTCGCTGATCGTATAGGCTGATTCCGGGCCGAATTCGGCATCAATCTCCAACTGAAGGTCATCGTGAAGAATGTGAAACAGCAATATCGTCTTGATATGCCTGTAACCGAGACGTTGCTTCGACTGGCCTCCATCGAGCGTGGCGACGGACTGGTCCCTGGGAAGGACTACTATAGGCCGTGCTATCTTGAAATAAGGGCCGCTTCCATGTCTGTTCTGCGACATCAGAGCTCTCCAGTTCTCGTATGAATGGGCCTTTCAGCGAAGGTCAATCAAAAGCCGTCGGGATAATCTGCGTCGGGAAAGACCGTCGCCACCTCGGTAAGCCTGGCCTCCTTATCAACCGAGAGCTCCACCGTCCTCTCGAGGGAGTAGTAGGCAGAAAGCGATGTGATCACCGAGGACAGCAGCAATTTAGGCTCCAGTAGGTGGATCGTGGCATCGGTCCAGTCCTCGTTGTTCCCGATAATCGCTTCGAAGTCGGCCTGGAAGGTCACCCAGTCGCCTGCCTGCCGAATGACCCTGAAGGAACGGACGATGGGATCGATAGCCGCCCCGAGTTCGCCAACGTCCGTCGTAAATGGGATCCCAACGGTCAAGAGATCAGATAGGCCAGTCGTGCTCGCGACTGCGGGCTTCAGGAAGAGGCCCCCGCTCAATATGGTCCCCTGAGCAAAGGGAGGCGACCCAGCCGGACTCATCCCGTTCGGGCAGTAAGTGCTGTTATACATGCCGAGGACAGAAACGCTGACCTGGATGCCCTTTATCACGAGGCCATCGCAACAGAGAAGCCGCTGGCCCTTCTCAGGGGCGGCGCCGCCATGCAGACCACGCAGGAAGGGCTTCGAGATGATCTCTTTGACTGTCATCTTCGCGCTTCTGACCGGCACGCCAAGGGAGTTCCGGGTCGATTCCTGCGAATTGGCTATTCCATGGCAGCTTTCGCCATAAAGCTTATTCGCTTCGATCTTCTGCTCGAATGAAAGGGGAAACAGCTGAACGTCCCAGCCGTCCTGATACTGAAGCAGCTCGGTGTTGTAGTGACGGTGCACCTTCTGGGGGTGTACCTCCCCCTGCACCTCGTCGGTGTCGATGCCAAACTCGGGCAGCGTGGTCGGATCGAATCCTGGCATTGATATCTCCTTTCGGGATATTCCGATATTGGGTCTCGATGGGTGACTCGCTCTTGTGAGCAGAGCGCTAATGCTTCGGCGTCACTAAGGCGCGACGCCTTCCTGCCAAAGCCACAGCTCGTAGTGCAGGCGATAGCGAGAGATGGGGACGTCTCCCGCCGCAAAGCCGTCTTCCTCTGGGGTGTGTCGGGGGATGAAGCCAAGGCCCTGTTCCTCGCCTATCCGCTCCGGATTTGCCGGATCTGAGAAATCATAGACAGGTATCACATCCCCACCGGATGTATTCAATAGGGACATGATCCGCTCCAGGAGATCATCCATGCGCTTCATCTGGAAGCTATCCTCGTCGCGGCTATCCCGCACATTGACATCGAAGCGGACCTTCATCTTGCTGTTGAGGCCTCCCGAGAAGCTCTCTATGTGAAGCTCGATCCAACTCGATAGCCCCTCGGTCCCCCTGGGCGTGAGCCACCCATTGAAGAGGTCGGAGCATCCCTCGACAATGACCGGCACATCTTCGGAAAGGTTCTCGACGACGAATTTATAGAATGAAAGCCGCTTGTTCCGTGGTTTTGCGCTATCAGGCAAAGTCATACAATCGCTCCTTAATCGGGAATGCCGCCATCGCCGCTTTGGCTATGAGTTCCTGAGTTCGCCTATTGCTCTTGTTCTGAAGGGGCACTCATCCAGGACCCAGATGATCCCCGCGCCCAGGTCGCCCTCGAATTCCACGACGTTTTCAATCGATGTGATCGTGGCCCTGGAGCCGTTTGAATTGACGATGCTGAACTCGCCGACGCTACAGCCCTCTGCGAATTCGATGGCATCCGAGACCTTCAGTTCCTCGTTCTCGTCCCGGTATTCGAGTTTGAAGATCGTCAGTCCGGCTGGCTTGGTGCTGATGATGCACATCGCCCCCACCGCCTCCTCGGGAGAATTCTCCGAATCGAAGACGGCCGATCCCCCATCGGCTTTTATGCTCCCCAATTGCAGCCGGGGTGTGACCTCCTCGATCCGCATGACTTCGTATGTCGCGCCCTGGAATACGATCTCATCCCCCATGAAGACCTCGACATTCCAGAACTCGAAGCGCATCGGGGAGTCACCCGCCGATACGATCTCCCCGTTCTCCAGATTCTCAGGCAGGTAAGTGGCGGAGACCTTCAGGTCCACGAGTCCGCTGGCATAGGCGTCGGTCGGCGGCAAACCGACGCCCTCGAACTCAGAACCAATGAGCCGCCTTATAGAAGCGGTCTGCCAGCCTTTGAACCTTCGCACATCTTCGCCAGCGGTGTGAAGGTCCCCTAATAACTGAGATCTCTCATCGAATGCTCGCGAGCTGCCTGCCATCTCTTCTCCTCAGACTCTATTTGCTGTCCCAATTGAAAGCCGCCGGGAGCCAAGGTCCGCGTCGGGCCTGTATCGCCTCGAAAGGGCCGCCCATCTCCGTGAAAGCCTGGCCAGTTTCCGCTCGATCTGCCGTGCAACGTTCGAGCGAGAGAGGCTGTCACCCCCGTAATCGAGGTCGAAGCGCGGCAACCAGTCATTCTGCAGAATCTCGAGGCAGAACGCCTCTGCCCTGTTGAGAAGCGCCTCAATCATCTCCGGATCCGTTGTGGGCAATGAGATTCCTGTGACCTGAGCTGCCGCCAGGAGCGACTGCTGTATCTGCTCTTCACTCAGGTGCTCCGAAAGTTGTGAGAGCAACGAGCGAACTCTTGTCTCGAATTCTGAGGAGTTCAATTCCTTTCCCCCTGCCTAGGCGTAAAACTCTGGTACGACGTAGTCGCTTATGTCCTCGTCGGTGCTATTCCCATCAGCGCCGAGCATGAGCACCGCAACAGCGCTCGGCTGCGTGAGCGAGCAGCCTTCCGAGAAAGTGAAGGAAGCATCCCGGAATGGATACTGCGAGCTGCCGAATGGCGTCTCAAGAACAAGCCCCTGATACTGGGGCTGTCGCTCGACACGTGTCGTGACAACCGGGTATGGCGTGTCGAGAGCAACCGCGACCACGTAATTCTCGGGGATCATGTTGCTCACGTTGACCATGAAGCCGCCTATCCCCTGGTTCGCGTTGATCCCATCGAGAGCGAGCCGCTCGACGACAGAATCCGGCAGCCCGGAATGCGTGGTCCAGTCCGCGAGCTGCATCAGGTCGCTCGATTGAGTGATATTCACGAGGAGAAGGAGGTTCTTCTCACCGTGCACGCCCGGCGATCCGAAACCATGATGCTGAATCTCCTCCGCGAGCATCCTGAGGTGCTCGAGCGTCAGCGCAGTCGCCGTCCGAGCGAAAATGTGGGTGTGGGCCGTGCCCCAGAAGGTATTAGCCTGAAAATCGGGACAATCCGTGTTCGCTTGCCAGGTGCCTCCCCATTCGGAGCCGGCGGCATTGGTCGAGAAGATCGGCCTCAGAGTGTTCTTGAGACGCTGCTGGAGGTGGGCCTGAATGACGCTCGCGAAGAGGTTCTCTACCCTTCTCGGATCGATCCTCTTCTGAGCTGTCCTCGTCAATGAGAAGCCGATCTCGAACTCCTTTATGGGGAGTGCGAACTCATACATGCTGTTTGATTCGATGTCAGCCTCGCGGCCCTCGGCAACCTCCCTGGCAACCAGGCGGTTGATCTCCTGCTTTACCGCCTCGCTAGTCGTTTTGTGCGTCAGGCGGTCCACGAGCCCCGACGTATCTCGCTCGTTATAAGCCTTCGCAAGGCTCTGAACATCCTTGAGTATTTGCCGCCAGTCGATGTCGGTGTCGGTCCCATAGACTCCACCCGCGATGACGCCATCTCGATGCTGGTAGTTGTCAAATGTAGCCAATATCAATACCTCCCATTCAATGTGTTGGCCTAATTCTCAGCCTAGAAGGAAGCGGCCCCTAGAGGGCCTGAAGGTGGTTTCCAGAGCTCGCGACGACGAATGCCGGGCCGATTGATATGTTGAGCTCATTGCTCCCGGATGCCACTCCGACCACCTGGACCACGTCGCCCTCGTCGCTCGGCTTCGTGGAAGTAATCTTCCCCGCCGTCTCACTCAAATAGTAGGTTGCCCCGGCGGTCAGCGGAGACCCGCTCTCATCAACCACGCCCGATAGCTTCCCGCTCCGAACCAACGTCGCGCGCTCATTCGTCGCATAGCCGCGAAGTGCTGCGAAGCCGTGCGCCTCGCGCACCACCCCGACCGAAGCGTCAGCAAGAACGGTCTTGCCATCGCTTCCGATGTGCATCAGTTCATTCTCTTCGACATCGACGCTCGATACCGCCTCCCAGCTTCCGCGCGCATCCTTGTTCTTCCATGCCATGAATTCACCCTCCTATCTCAATTGCATCAGCTTCGACCTGATTGACCTCTTTGACCTCATTGACCCTTTTTGCCTTTTGACCTATTGACCTACTTGATGACTATCCCCCTCATCCCGGCCAGCCGTCTCAACCTTGACGTCGCAGAGTCCCTGCCGTCACGCTCCTCAGACGGGGACCTGCCGACTGCGGCATCGACCGTCTGGGTTGCGTTGCTCAACCTGTCCAAATTCCGTTCGACCTCACTCGCCACAATCTCTCGAATTCCCTCCCCGGTGGGCCGGTTGTCCCCCTGAGATTCCTTGATGTGGGCCAGCACTTCCTTCAGAACCGAGAGCTTCTGCTTGAGCTCGGTCTCATCGCCTCCCGTTATCACGCCGCGGAGCTTGTCCAAAAGGGCCCGATCCCGAACGTAGCGGGTGAGCTCCAGCGCTTCTTCGGCGAAGACCGCCCTCCTCAAGAGCTCCGCTTTCTCCGCCCCTGAATCGGGCTTGGACGTGCCCCCGTTATCCTCAACGCCACCTGAAGGGGCCTCGACCTGCACATCATCGTTTTCCCCTTCCTCGATTCTCTCTTCCTCTGTCATACGTCGCTCCGTCATTTGATGGTTCAATTTAGATAGTGAAATGCGGCCCTAAAGCCCTCTTCTCCGCCTGGCCTCCTCCTCGCCGATCAGACCGGCGGATAGGTCATCCAGCACAATCCTCTGCTCCTCAGCCTCATCTCCCGGCATCAAGGGCCCCCAATGGACCTCGACGTCATCAAGTCGATACCCACTGCCCCCGAGGGCGAACTCCCCGCTTTCGGAAAGCACGACCGATTTCGAGTTAGCGTAGGCGAATATGATTCGAGCGAGCCGCTCGAAGGCCGCACCCCAGTAGATTCGCTTGCGGTATGTTTTCTTGGCGAGAGGCTCATAGAGGAGTCGAAGGGCTACGCCCGAGACGTTCGTCCCGGCCCATTTCATCGGGTCGAGTTGCGGCTCCCCGGCGGTCTTATAGACCTGTGCGATTAGGAGCTCGATCGTCCTGAAGAAGCTCTCAGGGATCCCGACAGGCTTCATTCGCTCTATGTCCTGCTTCAGCTGGTCGGATTGATTAAGGAAGTGTATCTGGTCTCCCCCGAGTCGAATGACCGAGTCCTCGACCTCTTCGCTGTCGGGAGGTGAGATGTTGATCGCCTTCAGGACGGACTGGTCGTTATATGATTGCCAGTAGGCGTCGGAAATCATCTGATTCAAAGCATTTAGCATCGGCACGAGCGGACCGATGTCAGAATCGCCGATCTTGTTTATCCGCTGCACTGAATTTGCGACATTTGCGATGGGGATGATCCCGAGACCGTGCTCCGAAACACTGACGACCTCGAATTCCGCTCCGTCGCCATCGTCACCCTCGGTGTGGCTTTTAACTGCGCGAAGCCGAGTGATCCTCTCAGAGTCTATCTCGACTCGCACCCAGCGTCTCGTCTCGCTTTCTCCGGGCCTTTCCTCGATGTGCTCCCACTGGAAGATGTAGGCTTTGACCTCTGATTCATCCAATTCGCCGAGCTCGACGTCCCAGAGCTGGTCATAGCTGATCGATTGAACCTTGAAGACGCTGCTGTGGGCGGGATCATAGCTTACGGAGTAGAAGATGCCGCCGCATATCCCGGCGTCTATAGCGTCTGTTAAGAGCCGCTCGCGAAAGGAATTGGCGCTGAATACACGCTCCCAGAGCGCCTGAAGCCTCGAACTATCGCTCTCTGTGGAGCCGATCATCTCTGCCCCGACAAATTGGCCGTCGCCAAAAAGAGCATCGGCGGAGTTGTCCACAATCTGCCGTGGGATCCCGACCGAAATCGGAAGCCTGAGCGAGAGCTGAGCCTCGGTCAAGTTCTCATAGAGCGGTATCTTGACGCCCCTGTTGTCATAGAGACGCCTGTAATCAGTTACCTCTTTTAGACTGCTCAGCCTGCCCTTCGAGACAATTCTCTGGCCCGGCAGCTTCCCTTCCCTCGAAGTCGCATTTACCGAGTGCGTCAACCTACCCACCTCGAATCCGATTGTGATTTGGTCTGTTCGTTCGATTGCCGGATGAAACCAGGTATCCCACTGGTGCTCATCTTCATAAGCAGTTGGCGCTTGGTGCCGGATAACCCTACGAGTGGCAGGCCCGACCGGGGCAAGAGCTGCAGCGAAGTGAAAGAGACTAATTCACTCGTCTCGGATGGGAGAAAAAACGACCCGCTGGAGCGGGATTCACGCCCAGCGGGTCAGAAAAAATACACCTTCTTTTGATAAGCAGTTATTCGGCTATAGCGAAGTCCGTATAGGCTATATCGCTCAAGAATGAGCCGTATTCAGAGGACAGGAATGCGGCGTACCAGCGATAATCGCCCGAAGACAGAAGCGGCAGATTCGGGAATTCGAATACCGGGAATCCGGAGATATCGAGTCCAATCGGCAAAGTGAGACCGGAAAGCATCGGGCCCATCACCATGCTGAATGACGGCAGGAACAGAAGAGTGCCGTCTGGGAGTGCAACAGCGCAATAGAAGTCGATCATCCCCTGTGCCCCGGCATTCTCCAAATCGCAATAGAGCGTGAGATCATCGCCGGCCACATATTGCGATTGGTTTGTCGAAAGCGCGAGGTTAAGGCAGTTGCTTTCGAACTCATATACCGCATTCGCAACACTCCCAAGAACCTCATCCGTCCCAGTTCGGCAGAACCAGGCCGACCATGTATATTCACCCTCGGGCAGCTGGCCCATTGGGCCGAAGCGGAATACGATATCCGCTGTTTGCTCGATCCCGGAATAGAGATCGACCATTGTCCTCAAAGGTGTCCGAGCGTCCGTGAGACCGCTTCCGTTCCAGTAAATCCGGGCACCGCCCGCCGACTGTGGCAGTCGAACTGAAAGGTAGAGATCAGCCTCAACCGCACCTCCGGTATTGGCGTAGTCCATCGAAAGCTGAAGGTGGCTCGTGACACAATACATCGAGTAGTCGGAGTGCAGGGAAACCGCAAGCTCAGGAGGCTGAGTCGCGCCATATTCGGTGCAGCACTCGGTGGGGTCAACCTGGCTACCGACGCTTTCCGCATTGCCAGAGATGTCTGTCGATACCGTATAGAAGCAATACTCCCCGATGCCCTCCGTCGGATTGAATTCGAACGTGCCACTCTTCCCAGGCTCTTCGAGGCCGCTATCTAACCACTGGCCCACGCCGGCCTCATATTGATAGAACAGCTTCGTGGTCGCGACTCCAGAGAGCGAGTCAGATGCGCTGAAACTGACCAATATCGGTAGGTCATCGAACTGCTCGGGACAGGTGCTCGTTGAGCTCGGAGCATCCAGATCATATAGAGATTCGCAATGTGGCTCTGTGCTGGCGTTCGGCTGGGGCTGACTGTTGCCTGCCCGGTCAACCGCCCTTGTGTAGAATCCATAATTCCCCTGTCCATCATCCATCACGAACTCGAAATCTCCAGAAGCGCCGCTGACAACCAGCTTGGTGTCTATCCAATCGCCGGCCTTGAACCGATACCACAAGCGCGTCGAGGCAATGCCCGCGAATTCGTCGTGCGCATCGAAACTGACAACGATGCGTGTGTTCTTCGGGTATTCAGGGGCATTACACTCTGAGGTCGGGGAAGTCTTGTCATACACGGTCGTGCACTTGCCCTTAGTTGAGCTGGATGGCGTCGCCTCCTTATTCCCGGTCCGGTCCGTGCTCTGCGTGTAGAAGTTATAGGTGCCCTCACCCTCGGGCAGCCACATCACAAATGAGCCCGAATTCTCGGTCGAGGAAAGCCCAGTATCCAGCCATCCTTCTCCTTCTGCTCTATACCAGAGCTCCGTCTGGGCGACACCGGAGCCAACGTCTGTCGCACTAAATTCTACGGACACTCGGCGATTGTCTGTGTATTCGGGGCAGGATGCAGCTGATTCCGGCTCAATCCTGTCGCAGAGCGTCTGTGCCTTGGCGTCGCTACTCGTGGTTGGCTCCGCTTCGAAATTGCCCGCGTTATCGGTGGTCAAAGTATAGAATAGGTACCGCTCATTTGGATTCGACGGGAGGAATTCGAAAGTCCCCGAACTACCCTTCTTGGAAAGGCCGGTATCACTCCAGGTCTTGCCCTCGGGGGCGAACCAGAGCCTGGTGCTCTTCACACCGGACAGCCCGTCCGAGGCGGTGAAATCGACCCGCACCTTCACCGTTGAAGTGAATTCTGGGGCAGACGCGGTGGATGTCGGGCGCGTCCTGTCGTATGTGGTCTCGCAAAGACTAGATGTCTCCGCGCTGGGCGCCGCTGACGAATTCCCAGCGACGTCTTCCATGACCAAGAAGAACTCGAACCTGCCCTCGTGGTCGTAACTGCCGAATTCGAGCGATCCACTTGCCTCAGTCTCTTCGACCGAGGCGCTCGTCCACGCACCTCCGTTATACCGATACCAGAGGGCAACCCGAGCTATATTCGTCGTCGCATCCACCAGCTCATATTGAACGGCAATTGGGAGCTTGTTCGCGTATGGATCGCAGCTACAAGAGACCACCGTTGGTGCCTCGCTGTCATAGACCGATTTGCTCAACGGCTTGGTGCTGGCGTTCGGAGTTGACGACCTATTGCTAGCGGCATCGAAAACCTGGACGTAGAACTCGAACTGACCTTGCCCGTAGGTAGGCTCGAACTCCCACTGTCCAGATGGACTCTCGATTAACCCATCGTAAGACCTCCAACTCCCTCCCTCATATCTATACCAGAGCTTGCCCTGTGCAATCGGCGACAGATTGTCGGAAGCATCGAACGACACGACAATGGGCGTTTCATTTGTTGCTTCGGGTGCAGTCGATGATGATGTTGGCGGTGTGACATCGTAAACCATCTCGGAGCACGCTGTGGATGTCTCGGTCGGCTCATCCTGAGCGTTTGTGGCCATGTCGGTAGCCACCGTGTAGAGGGCATAGACGCCCTCTGCCGAAGGGGTGAAGTCGAAAGACCCCGAATCGCCCTGCTCCCTAAACTCGCTATCCAACCAAGAACCATCATCGAGCTTGAACCAAAGTACACAGTCCTTGACACCAGACAGCCCATCGGTGGCGTCAAACTCAACAGCTACAGGAGCGGCATTGGTGTAAGTCGGGGCTGAGCACGCTGATGTGGGTGGTGTTATATCGAATAGGGTCACGCTATCCGCTCCTTCGGCGAACTCCTCCCTGTTGCCTGCCCTATCTTGGGCAATTGTGCAGAATCCGTAGCTCCCCTCACCCTCCGCTGGAGAGAATTCGAATGCACCGGTCGAAGAAGTCGCCTCGAGAGATGAGTTCTCCCATCCGCCGCCGTCGAAAGCATAGAAAAGCCCGATAGTAGATAGGCTCGAGCCGGCGATCCCGTCGGAGGCGGAATACTGCAGCTCAATCGGAGTTCCATTCGTCACCGATACGGAATCGCACGATGAAGCAGGAGCGACGATGTCATAGACAAATGTGCAGTCGGGCACGTCAGGCACTGCTTCGACGTTACCGGCGGCGTCAATAGCGAGAGTGAAGAATCGATAGGTGCCGCTCTGCTCCTCAACGCCCGTATAATAGAATGATGGGAATGGGTCTTCGGATGTCAGGCCAGTCGATAGGAACTCGGAACCGTCGATGCTGGCGAAGAGCTCGACTTGCTCGACCCCGCTCGCCTCGGAGTCGATCTCATAGAATTCCACCCGCACGGGGAACTCGTTACCCCAGGGCGGACAGGATGCAACCGATGCAGGGGGAGAGAGGTCCACCAGCGTGGAGCAGTCGGCTTCATCCGGGTGGGTCTCCGAATTGCCTGCCTTATCCAGTCCGACTGTATAGAAATCGTATCGACCCTCGCCGCTAGGGGTCTCGAAGGCGAACACGCCGCTGGCCCCAGACTTCGAAAGCCCGCTGTAGATAAATTCTGCAGCCTCGTAAGAGAACCAGAGCCCGGTCTCCTTCATCCCACTCGGGCCGTCATCTGTCGCGGTGAATGTCACCTCGATGGTGGTGGAATTCGTCACTTCCGGCCCGACGCAAGAGGTCGAAGGCTCTAACGGGTCGAAGATGGCGCTTGCATCATACCCATCGGGAGGAGCCTCGATGTTGCCGGCCTTATCGGTCCCTATGGTATAGAAATCATAGACCCCCGGCCCTTCGTCCGGAGCAAATTCGATCTCGCCAGCCTCTCCGGAGTCTGCGATACCGGTGCTGATGAATTCTCCATCATTGAAGCGATACCAGAGCTCCGTTTCGAGCAGACCAGCGTCGCCGTCGTCAATTGACGCGTATTCGACCGTGATTGGTCCCTCATTCGCATACTGCGGCGAAGAACAGGTCGATCGCGGAGCGGTCAGGTCAACAATTGTGGTGCAATCGGGGCTTGCAGGCGGAGTCTCCTCGTTGCCCACGCCATCCGATGCGATTGTGTAGAAGTTGTAAACTCCCTCATCATCAGGTGTGAACGTGAAGGTCCCGGAGGTCTCATCGGAGTCGAGATCAGAATCGATCCACTCTCCCTCACCCACGCAATACCACAGCCTCACAACAATCTGCCCCACACCCTCGTCGCTCGCTGTGAAATCGACCCCGAACGGAATTGAATTCGTCATCTCGGGAGAGGACGCGCTCGAGCTCGGCGCTAGCGTGTCATAGAGCGTTGCGCAGTCAGGCTCCGCAGGTGGTGTCTCCTTGTTCCCCGCGCTGTCCGCAGCAAGCGTATAGAACTGGAACAGGCCGTTCTCACTCGGAGCGAAGCTGAATGCCCCCTCGCTCGCGCCGGTAATTTCATAAAGGCCCCAATCTCCGCTGCCGCGATACCAGAGCTCCACGCTGGAGATTCCCGTCAAGGCATCAACCGCGGTGAAGGCGACCTCGATGGGTGAAGATGAGGTCTGTGTGGGGGACTCGCATGACGACTGCGGAGCGCTCCGATCCGCAATGCTCTCAGCGTCTCGGGTGCTCGGCGGCTCCTCGTAATTGCCCAATCGGTCTCGTGCGATTGTGCAAAATTGCACGGTTCCTTCACTCGCTATCTCGAGCATGATCTCGCCGCTTTCGCCGCCCTCCCAGCGATTCGATGCTGTCCAGGCCTCGCCATACATACGATACCACACCGTGGTTCCGGCGATACCAGACCCGCTGTCGCTGCTATTGAATGATATGGCGACGGTTGCCCGTGTGACGTAATCCGGCGCCGTGCATGTCGAAGAGGGGGAGGTCGTGTCGATCAGGACAACGCAGTCCGCCTCAGCCGGCAGATCCTCGATATTCCCGACAATGTCGCGCGCGACCGTGCAGAAAGAGTAGGTTTCATCCTTATCCGCCACAAAGGTGAACGCACCCGAGGAACCGTCCGCCCAGTCCGACGTCTCCTGCCACTCGGAGCCACCGAATTTGTAGTAGAGCCAGGCTCCGTCCACTCCGACTCCAGCCCCGTCAGACGCCGTGAATGAAACAGAGATGGTTGCGTCGCTCGAGGATTCGGGACAACTCGCGGATGACAATGGATCGGTCGTGTCCAGAAATGTCGTCGTATCAGCCCCGCCCGGTGCATCTTCCACGTTGCCACAGAGGTCCTCTGCGATTGTATAGAATGAATACAGCCCGTCGCCGTTTTTGAACTCGAACTCTATGCTTCCGGATGGGTCGGTTCCCTGGTCCCCGTTGTAGAGGGAATACCCACCACCCTCATAGCTGTAATAGAGATTAACGAGAGATATCCCGGACAGAGAATCGGACGAGCTGTAGCTGACGTCCGTCGATGTGACGCTGGAATACTCGTCGCTTTCGCAGCTGGATTCCGGCGCGACCCTGTCGAGGGCGGTCCGCGTATCCGCCTCCTCGGGGGGATCCTCCCTCACCCCGGTGTTGCCCACAGCGATTGTGTGGAATTCATACCACCCGTCGCCAGAGGTCAATGAATGCGCGAAACTCCCCTCTTCGGCGCTGCGACGCTCGCCTGTGTCCGTCCAGTCAGGTGTCCAGCTTTGTCCCTTGTCAGACGAATACCGATACCAGAGTTCTACGAAATTGAGTCCGCTCGCCCCGCCACTCGCTGAATACGAGACGGAGATGCTCTCTGTATTGACATAACTCTCGGATTCGGCAGATGAGATCGGGACCTGGTCATCGAAGGTCGTCTTGCAGTCCGCCTTGCTCGGCGGGGACTCGACGTTGCCGGCGATATCCGATGATATTGTATAGAACTCATAGAATCCCGTGCCGTAGGTGCTCATGTTGAAATAGAAATAACCCGTGGCGCCCGATTTCGATTGCCCAGAATCGGTCCAATCGGGATCCCAGTTGGCCTGGTCCACCGAGAAGCGGAACCAGAGCTCGGTAATCTCAACACCGCTGGTCTCGTCGCTCGACCAGAAGCTCACCTTCACCGGCGATGAGTTCGCCTTGCTCGGGCACGAGCCGTATGAATTGG
>JAFGIT010000108.1 GCA_016929465.1 Candidatus Coatesiibacteriota bacterium
CTAATAAATGGATCGAGATGAGAATTAATGCATCCCGTGAACGCGGCACATACGATATGTGGGGGCAGGCCTTGTGTCTGCCCGAACATATAGAAGGGCGGAGACAAGCCCCGCTCCTACACGACGGGAAATCCGACTTATTGGACAGCCTCTGGAAGTCGGGTGTTATGATCATTAGAGCCATCATATATCACCGCATTGAAATGCAGTGATTCCAGCTCTTGACCTCTTTGACCCTTTCCTTTCTCCCTTCTCCTTTCCCCCTTTGATCGCCCTGTGGGCGATCACCGGATCAGTTTTCGGAAGATGACGACGACGAGCGCGGCGTTCAGCGCAATCCCAAGCAGCCCCTCGACCATCGCCAGCCCCGCCGCCCAGCCAACCGCACGCACATCCCCATACCCCACCGTCGCAAACGTGATCACACTGAAGTAGAGGGCGTTGAGGCAATCGCTGTCGAATGGCTTTGGGGTGCACTTGAGGATCAAATCCTCAGCCTCAATCGCCAGCCAAAAGAGACCTCCAAATCCAAAGATGACAACAAGGATCGTCCAGATCAGATTCTTGAGCCGCACGCCATAGCCGAATATCCATTTGCTGACTACACGCTTGCCGAATCTGGGAAATGCACATAATAGAGACGATATGAGAACAACCGCGACCAGTGGCGCACTAGCCCTGATTCCCGCAACCCAATGATTGAGGGGCGATTTCGCTCCCCATGCCAGAATCGAAGCCGCTAACCACAAATTGATGATGAATACTGTGACGAATAGCATGAGAGGTGCAAAGACACGTAAATGGACCTTGGCCTGCATCCTCGCACATTCCGACGCCCACCAATGAGCCTCATCTTCGTCGCCATAGGCGCCCCGTTTGCGGTATTGCTCCTTGAGCCAGGAGTACTGCCGTCTCGCGCCATCCCACTCCTGTCGTTTATGTGGCTGGATGACAGCCTCTTCTGGTCTGGGAGTATTAAACGGGCCATCTGGCGGCGAGATGTCGGCGAAGTCGCATACGAGCTCGCCCTGTATAAGGGTATTCTCGAAATTGATATGGTAAATCTTCCTCTTGCTCAGGCGCCAATCTCGCTCGAGATTCATGAAGAAGTCGACATCTTCCCCTTTTTGTTGATGTGCTTTCAGCTGTAGCCCTATTGAATCGAGAGAGTCATGCATCTTTGCCATTTCTCCGTGGATAGGAGAGAGAATCAGATTTTCAATCAGCACGGCACCTCCAAAATCCAAGCCGGCGGCGGCAATCTGTTTCATATCACAGAGCTTCTCGAAGCGAGAATCCCGGAAGTCGGCGCAAAGGACTTTCGCTAGCTTGAAACTTACAGAATCGGAGAATCGCGAGGATATGAAGTCGACATCACGAGAAAATGCACAACCGTGGAAGTGGGCACTTTTCTTGAAGACTGCCTCTCCGAAGCCTGCATGGCCGGCGAATGTTGCACGCCCGAATCCCACAATCCCACGGAACTCAACCGCCCCAAAATGCGCATGGGAGTTGAACTTGGTCTCGTGGAAGTCAGCCTCCCCCTCAATCAATGAGTTCGAAAAGCAGGCCTCTCCTCTGAAATCTGTGGATCTAAGACTTGCGCTGCCCAGAAAGGCAGAGTAGATGAATATGGCCTCTCGCGCAAATCTGGCCTTCGCGAACGATGTCTCTCCTTTGAATTTCACTTCCTTGAAGTCCGCTTCGCCTCTGAAATAGCTTTCGCAGAAATCGGCATCTTCCTCAAAATGGGCGTAGGAGAAGTCGGCGTTATCGCAGAAAAACGCTTGGTTGAAGTATGCAGATCCCTCGAATATAGCAGATTCAAAAGTGGATACACCAAAGATTACGCATGGTTCATTTGCAGAATAAAATAGGTCGTAAAACCACAATGCCTTTGTTAGAATGACTTTAGGCAAATAGATCTCCCGAAAGAGACATCCATGGCATTGAATTGATTGCTTTAGAATTGCCCTGCGCTTCGTCTCACCATCGATATTTATATTGCCTTTTGCTTCAAACTGGCCGGTCTTGATGTCATCCTCGGCCTCGGCAAAGGCTCTTGCGGTCAGAGCCCCAATGTAGCAATGCTCTATTGGATGGCCCCTCAAAATCTCTTTCGCTGCATCAATGGCCGTCAGATATCCATATTCGACATCTGGGTAGCGCTCGTATGTCACCCAGCGGCGGGTCCTGCAGCCAGATTTAACATGGAGGATGACCTTGTGGCCGTCGGGGTCTGTGTGAAGAACCTCATCTTTCGTCAAGCAACGTCTCCTTAGGATCGATTATCTTGGAGCGCAGATAATAGCGTAGATGACGCGGAAGTCCAGAGGATCAATTAGAAGTTCGTCCACTAAGAACACGAAGGAGCACGAAGGGAATTTTGGAAGGAAGAAGGGGATGTGAGGAGGTTAGATCTGCCTGGGGAGCCCGTGCATCATCATATAGTCTGCAATCTCGTCTCCCCCATTTACCTCTTGATCCACTTCCCTCTTCTTAGTGGACCTTAGTGTCCTTAGTGGACGAACTTCTGATCAATCCTTTATCTGAAGGTTACGTCCAGGGGGGTGGCGGGGTTGCCGGCTCTGTCCGAGGCATTGATTAGGAGGCGGTGACGGCCCGTCGGATTCTGGAGGTCGAAGCTGCCTTTGAGGAGCTTGCGGTCGGGGTCGTATTCCGCGTCTATCACGATGCCGTCGATCGTCGCGACGACCGTTCGGTAATCAATTCCTGAGCCGATATCCGTGATGCTGACCACGAGCCGGTTGCCATGTTTCTTGAGCGGCTTACTGCCAGTCGGTATCTGGAGTCTGATCACGGGCGGCACTCGGTCCACGAGCAGCCCGAATGTCGAGAGATAACGCACTCCGTAGCCGACCGACCTCTCCCCTATTCGCTCATTTCCGCGGTATTTCCATTCGGAGCGTTTCGCGTTGTATTCGTATAGGCCACACCGGGCGACGTCTCTCGCAGGCAAATCCGTCGGGCACTCGAATGAGACCACGACATCCTTCTCCAGCGGGATGCCTTCGGGCAGCACTTTCTTGACTAATCCGCCCACGGCAGGGACGCCGGAGACCTCTTTTGATGGGGCGTTCACGACCTGGAAGAGCTGGTCCTCGTAGAGGGCACCTTCGGGGAATTCTGCCCTAAGGTCATTCGCTTCGATGACGCCGCCTTCCTTCGGGATGATGTATAGGTCAGACGGGACGCTCTTCCATTCGAGCGCGCCGCTCTCGTTAGTTCTTGCGATCGAGAGGCTGATCCGCCCACGAAGCGTGCCATTTGCTGCGAGTGCGGCGGAGATGTAATCTGGTCCCTTTTCGAGGAGATTCAGGCGGATGTTGCCACCGCCCAGCCCATCTGCAAAGAACTGGACCGTCTCGGCGGGATTTGGCCCGGCTCCCTTATCGACGGGCAGCCAGACCTCTGCGAAGTCGTCCCACACCTGAATTAGCGGCATGCTCTCGTTCTCGGAGGCCTTTAGAAGAGTTGGCGGCTTCTTTTTCTGGAGGACCTGCTCGCCGGCCACGACGTCAATCTCTGCCGTGGCTGAAGCACCCGCGTCATCCCAGACCTTCACCGTCAGTTTGTGCTTTCCAGGCATCTCAGAGAAATTCAGGATGCCGCGATTAACCGCAGAATCCTCCCAGGGGATATCGGCGGCGTACCTGTTGTGCAGCTGATAGACATAGCTCGGCGGCGAGAAATACGCATAGCGGTTATCGAAGAGAAGGCCGCCCCTGCCGCTGCTGCCGCTGTAATCGAGCTCGTCCAGGCTTATCGAATAGACCAGTTCACCGTCCGCAAAAAGCTCCAGCTTGTGCACGCTGCACTGGTTCCCAGCGGCGACGGTGTCGTAAGCATTCGCCAGGACGACGAATTCGCCGGTGATGGTCGGTATCTCCTTCGCGGTGTACGTCTTCTCTGACTTCGGCTTCTTCAGCCTTATCTCGACATCGTCGTGGCCGCCGTCGATCAGCGAATCCGGGCCGACCGGCCGCAGGATGAGCCTTTTGATGACCGGTTTGCTGACGTCCGTTTGTTCGAGTATCGAGAGCGGGTTTATCGGCGTCGATTCGCCGCGACGGAGCTCGAAGTGAAGGTGTGGCAGCCCGAAGCCCGATTCGCCCGAGAACGCGACGATCTGGCCCCTTTTCACGGGAACGTTTATGAAGATATTGCCTGGATAGCGCTCGCCAGTCTCCTTACGCTTCTTTGCGACGATATTCTCGAGGCCGAGTTTGTGGTTCTCGAACGATTCGAGGTGGCCATAGACCGAGATAAGCCCGTCAGCATGGCGGATGTATAGCGCCCTTCCATAGCCTCTGTAGTTCACTGAGAGCCTGTAGATGACGCCGTCGGCGACCGCCCTTACTGAAAGGCCGGTCACGGTCGCTGTCTTCAGGTCGATGCCAGTGTGGAGCCTTGTGCTGCGATACTCGCCAAAGGTGCCGCTGAGACCAAATCGCTTCTTGAGCGGCCAGATATATTTGTCCTTCGCGGAGGCTGACTGGCAGAGAATGCCGAAGATGAGCAGGATGACGAGGGCGAGGACAATTTGCCGCC
>JAFGIT010000109.1 GCA_016929465.1 Candidatus Coatesiibacteriota bacterium
ACTGATATGTCAGAATTATGTTGGCATCACCTCAGGCAAATGTCAAAACCTTCATCAATTGCGCTTTTCGCCCTTATCTGCGTCTGATCGCCTAACACCGAGAAGAATACCTATTATCACGAATGTCGCGGCTGCGTAGAGCAAAAGGAATACCGCCTGCTCGAGCTTGAGGGTCGAGACCAATATCGCAAGAAGGCCCATCAGGCCAGTCACTATATAAATAAAAAACACTGCCTTCGAATGACTCATACCGAATGAGACGAGGCGGTGCGAGAAGTGGTTCTTGTCCCCTACGAATATCGGTTTGTGATTGCGCCATCTGATCCAGACAACGGACGCCGTGTCGAAGATCGGTACCGCGAGAACTAACACGGGCGTCATCATTGCCAATTTCGGGACGTCCGTGACCCTCGTATATACACCTAAGACCGCTACGGATGCCAGTATGAAGCCGACGAACATGCTGCCGGCATCCCCCATGAATATCTTCGATGGGTGGAGGTTGTATCGGAGAAAGCCGAGGCAACTTCCTCCTATGGCGAGTGCAAGCATGGAGACGACTGGTTCCTGCTGCATAACACCTATGACAGCAAATGACACCGAGGCTATCACGCCAACTCCAGCCGAGAGCCCATCCATGTTGTCCAAAAGGTTGAAGGAATTTGTGATGCCTACGACCCACACGACGGTTACTGTAAGGGCAAGTGCATTGTGCGCATCAAAGACATAAACCGAGAGCTTGATGTCACCCAGGATTATGATCATCGCGGCTGCTGCGCTGACCGCGACCTGCATCAGCAGCTTAATCCTCGGGGTGATCGGCCTGATATCGTCGATCAAGCCGACTATCATAATGATCAAGCCGCCCGCTGCTATCGAAAAGACCTGTAGGCGATGCTCGTCCTGGATATATTCGAGCAGCCACAGAGTGAGAAGGACGAGGTTGAAGGCTATGAATATTGCAAGTCCGCCCAACAGAGGTTTGGGATGCATGTGGACCTTTCGCTCGCCAGGTTTGTCCAGCACGTTCAGCTTGAAGGCAAGCCATCGACATACGGGTGTGAGGATCATCGATAACAGCATCCCGAGAACGATGATGCCCGCCTGGAATAGAATCAACTCCCGGGGGCCAACGATTTTCGACATTCCTTGAAATCCAATTGAATTGGGTGCCAAGCCAGAGCGACGCCGGGTGCATTGCCCTGGCAGCGACCCGATTAATGCTATTCTCTAAAGTACTCGATCGTCCGCTTCAGAGCTTCCTCGAGATTGATCTCTGGCTTGTATCCAACCAACTTGGCAGCTTTCGCAATTGAGGGCTTGCCTCGTTCTATGTCCTCGAAGCCCTTCTCGTATGCGTGCTCATAGGGAACGAACTCGATGCTCGACTCGCTCTTCGTCAGTTTTATCACGAGTTTCGCGAGATCATGAATGCTTATCTCAGTGTCGTTTCCCAGATTGAATACGTCACCGTAAGCCTTGGGCGCATCCGAGAGCTTGAGAATGCCCGAAACCGTATCTCCTACGAAGCAGAAACATCGCATCTGAGAACCATCACCATAGACAGTGACATCGTGTCCCAAAAGCGCCTGCTTGATGAACCGCGGGATGACCATGCCATATTGGCCGGTTTGCCGTGGTCCGCAAGTATTGAATAGCCTCACGATAACGACGGGAAGCTGCTTCTCGCGGTGATAAGCTATCGCAAGAAACTCATCAACGGCCTTCGACGCGGAATAGGACCACCGCGATATTGTCGTAGAGCCCAGTATCCGTTCCGCATCCTCTGTCAGCGGACTCGTCTGATTCTTTCCATAAATCTCTGATGTCGATGCCAGGATTACTTTGCACTTGCGGCGATTCGCGGCCGCGAGCACGTTTTCCGTGCCGGTGATATTGGTTTGTATCGATTTTAGCGGGTTGTCGATAACGTATTTGACTCCAACCGAGGCGGCGAGGTGAAAGACAATGTCGGCTTTTGCCGTCAGTTGCTCGAGCACCGGCACATTCATTATGGTGTCGATCACTAGCCTGAAACGCTTGTTGCCCTCGAGGTGACTCACGTTCTCGATCGAGCCAGTCGAGAGGTTATCTATCACGGTGACCTCGTCACCTCGCGCCAGGAGCGCATCGCAAAGGTGTGACCCTATGAATCCCGCGCCTCCTGTGATGAGTGCTTTCATTATTTGAGCTCCGTTCTAATCGTCAATGAAGTCCGGTGGTGCCATACTCGGAGTCGATACCTACCCCGTAGATCGTCTGCGTCCACCTCGAGTTGTCCTCGCCCATGATCTGGTAGAAGTCCCGACCGCCGCAATCAAGCAGCAGGCTGAAACTCGTCTTGCGATCACCGTCATATCGACCCTCGCCCTGGTTGAGATGGCCTGCCATCGCCCAATACATGTCGTTACCCGCGTTGTCAGCAAGTACCGAGAAACTGCGAGGGCTCGATGCTCCCTGGCTGAAATCCTGGGCGAGATATACATCGTCGCCAGCGTTATCTACCAGTATTCCTACCGAATTATCGTGAGCGCATCCCTGTGAAAGCGACCTGCACATATAGGTGTCATCACCCTCATCGTCAACCAAAAGCCCAACGGCGAGGTGTATCCCGGATGCGATTGAATATTGCCTCGACATGTACGTGTCCCTGCCCTCGCGGTTCATCAACATCCCCATGCCGAACCAATACGCCCCGGCCGTGCCGAAGAAATCGCTGATAAAGGTGTCGTCTCCGGCGGAGTCAACCAGAAGGCCGATACCTCCAGAAGCATGAGGATCGCCGACGTAGTTCAGACGCACACCGAAGCCGTATCCTTGCGACATCGAAGTTGTTCGGGGCGGCTCATACTGGTGCTCATATTCACCACCGGCGAAATACAAATCGTCTCCCGACTTGTCCAGGAGCACTCCGGCTCCGCTTATGTAGCCAAAGGCCTGGCCGTGTTCATCAACCGAATAGGAATCGGAGCCCGAGCCATCGATGAGAAGACCAACACCCATGAATCCTGCTCCTTGGCAGCACGTCTCGCCGTAATACTCGTCATTTCCGTAGTAGTCAGTCAGCACACCTACGCCGCCCCAGCCGGCGCCCTGTGAGAAGTGCCCCGACTGATAGTAGTCGTCGCCATAGACATCCACACAGAATCCGACGCCGAGGTGCCCAGAACCCTGCGCATTATCCCGTGTTGTCCTGTATGTGTCGTTGCCCGATACGTCGATCGTCACGGCGGCACCGAGCAGTTCTCTCAGCTCGCTCGGGATGTAGTTGTAATAGAGATCATCACCGCCGAGATCAACGACTAAGACCGGTAATTCCTCAGGTACCGGACTAAAGCTCGTGCGGTAGGTCGTTTCGCCGTAACCGCCGAGCACAATGCCGCCGATAGGTGTCTCGAATGAGAAGACCACATCGCCATCTGCGGACACCGATTTCGTCCTCTCGTATGCTCCGGGCGCAACTTCCCAACCAGGACCCGAACGTGTTGCGCCGAGAAGGGAATCGATTACACTGGCGACCATCGCTCCTCCCTTAACCACCTTCGCTCTATCGATCTTGTCATAGACCGCAAACATCGAGAATAGGGGAGATGTGTTGCCGATGAAGTTGGGATCCATGACGTTATAGTAAATGTCTTCTCTTTCGGTTGCTGTGAGGCCGGCAAAGGCCTCATCCCTCAAACGCATCGCCTCATCCATGGCGAGAAGCAGCAAACCGATGGCCTCCTGGATATCACGTCCGATTGTATCATTGATCGCTTCCAGTTTTGACTCCTGGTCCAGCGTAAGTGCTTCACCGTGACGTGAATAGACCGCCCGGATCGCTTCCTCGAGTGGACTGCCGCCGAATTCGTGCGAGAAGGACACCGGTTCGACCAGGATGTCCGCCATCGAGGCGGTCTTGAGAATCTTCTGTTGCAGCGTCGGGCACTCGTAATCCAATTCATCTGAGAGCTGGCGCACCACCGTCGGCCCCTGGGCTGGCTCCTCGGTGAGTACGTAGTTGACCAAGCTGAGTCGGTACGGGTCCTCGCTAACGGGGAAAGGATCTACTGCAAGCGCCGGGTAGCAATATCCGGCCATCTTCATCGCCTCATCGAGCAGAGTAGGTGTGCCCTCTGGACCTCGATGCAGCTCGGGCAGCATGCAGTTTCTTTTAGGGGGCTGCACTGCTACAATTTTCTCAGCAGAATCGCTTATTCCCGCCGCATCTACGGAGGCACCGACAACTATATCATCGTAGAGAGAGCCAGCAGTCCCCGCCTGGGCCTTTTCGTATCCAGCTTTAAAGCAGTAGAGCTTGCCATTCATGCAGGGGACGTAGAGCCTCTGACTGCCGTCTAATACGGGGGAGGCGTAAACGCCACTTCCACTTACACCCAGATTACTGCTCTCCATATAATAGCGCCAGGTCGTCCGGCTGCACGTAGCGTTGAAGCAATAGAGCGTCCTGTCGAGAGTCCCGACGTAGCTATTCCAGCCGCTATCCAGGAGCGGCGATGCGACGTAGTAAAGAGGTGTTGTGGAGCTGATGTAGTAGTTCGAAGCTGCCTCACCAGTCGGGTCTATGCGATAGAAGGTGTTGCCCACGGTACCAAATCTCGAGTACCCATCACGATCAAGTGAGCATGAGGCAAGGATGGGGCCATCCGCATTGAATCTAAAGGCCTCACTGCCATCTGCGAGTATCTTGAAGAATGTGCCGTCAAGCGTCCCGAAGTGAATAGCACCATCCTCCCCGATGGCGGGAGTGGCAAAGATGTGGGCGCCAGCGTCGAAGCGCCACAACATGGTGCCGGCTGTATCGAGTTTATAGAGATAGCCGTCGTAGGAGCAGGCATAGAGATTGCCATCCGTAGAGGCAGCCGGCGATGAGCTCACCCACCCTCCGGTCTGATATGACCATCGAAGCTGTCCATCCGTTCCGAGAGCATAGACTTTGCCGTCGTCTGAACCGAAGGCAATCGTGTCAATTCCCCCGGGTGCATATCCGAGAGGCGAGGAGTAGATCGCGCCTCCCGTCTGATAGGTCCATTCCAGGGCACCCGTATAGTTGAATGCGTATAGCTTGCCATCGAGTGATCCGACATAGACCTTTCCATTCATCATAAGAGGCGATGAATAGACTTGCCCACCCGTCTCGTACGACCACCAGAGAGCGCCAGCGAGGCTCAGAGCATAGACTCTCTTGTCATTGGCGCCGAAGATTATCAGGTCAGACGCATCGTCAATGGCTGGCGTTGAGCATAGCCAATCGTTGTTGGTGCCGACGTTGTATGACCAGGAAATCTCGAGAACGGTCGAGCCCAGTCCGGGACTTGTGGTGACGCCCGTGCGCTGCGGCCCTCCGCGGAACATCATCGAATCGCACAATGCGACTGATGTTGAAATCAAAGCCATCAACACGACAATGAGCATCGCAGATGAATATCTCTTGCAAT
>JAFGIT010000110.1 GCA_016929465.1 Candidatus Coatesiibacteriota bacterium
AAAGCCTGGCCCATCCTCAAGGCGGATATGTTCAAGTCGAAGGTCAAGCCGCCGCGGGATGAGGTCGAGGCTTTTGCAGATAGAGCGCGAGAGGTGATTATTCGGCTAAGCCAGTGATCACGCCAGTCATCATTCGCCTTCTGGACCGCCGTGTCGTCGCTTTTCGCCCATCTACGGGACGATAGCAGGGCTGTGAACTCCTGCAGCTGTCTTTTCCCAACTCAAATGTGATACTTTCCATGATCTGATGGTCGTCCCTACAGGCCGCCATTAATTGATATAGATTCTGCCAGACTCGTCCGCATCGACAGTCAAGGCGGCATCATAGGACTTGAACCAAATCGATCCGGAGAGGATAAATGTCGAATTCAAGAAGATTAAGGGCCGGCTTCATCTCTTTGACGCTGCTCCTGCTAATATTCTCAACCGCCTTCATCTGCTCCGCATCCCCTTCAGAAGAGCCGATAACAGGAGCCTCATTCCCTGCGCTGTCACCAGATGGTGAGAAGATATGTTTCTCCTATCTCGGGGACCTCTGGGTAGTGTCATCGAAGGGTGGGGACGCTTCGAGATTGACCGTCCACGAGGCGGCAGACATCCGACCGCGCTGGTCGCCCGACGGGAAACAGATTGCCTTCAGTTCATTCAGAAACGCGGTTGCCGATGTCTTTGTCATCCCCTCGAGCGGGGGTGTCCCTAGGCAGATCACGTTCAATTCATCTAACGATCTGGTCAGCAATTGGTCGGCCGACTGCAGATGGATTCTCTTCGATTCATATCGCGGCTATGATGCGCCCATAAGCGAGGGGAGCACATATAAGGTCAGCATAGACGGAGGGCTGCCACTCCGTATGATGGACTGCACGGGGCAGCTCGGAGCCCTATCCCCGGACGGGAATACGCTCGCCTTCAAGCGTGGACGCGCCCATTGGTGGAGAAAGGGCTACAGGGGAAGCGTCAACGGCGACATCTGGGTTAAGAGCATGGGTGGTCCTTCTGCAACGCGACTGACCGACTTCGATGGGAAGGACACCGACCCGATGTGGTCCCCCGACGGTGAGTATCTGTATTTCCTATCGGACAGAGATGGGGCCACGAACGTCTGGAGAATGCCATCGTCGGGAGGAGACGCGACCCAGATAACCAACCTTAAGACGGACGGCGCGGCAGACGCGGGCATGGCGCTTAATGGCTCCCTGATCGTCTTCTGCCTCGACTGGCGGATATATACCGCCGACCCGAACACGGGGGCCGTTGCGGAGGTCCCGATATACGCGCCCAGCGACCAGAAAGTCAATCCCATAGAGCCCAGGACATACACCGATGGCGCGGATGAGCTCAGCCTCTCCCCGGATGGGGAACAGATTGCATTTGTCGTGAGAGGCGAGATCTTCGTCATGCGAAGAACCGGCGGAGAGGCGATGCGAATAACCGAGAGCCCAGCGAACGACCGTGAAATCTCCTGGTCACCTGACGGCCTGAGCCTTCTTTTCTGCTCCGATAGGCATGGAACAAGAGACATCTTTGCCGTCACGTCGAGCGACGAGAGATACCCCAGGCTGTGTGATTCCAGGCTGCGAAAGATTACATTGCTTGCCGGAACTGATGCCGAGGAGAATGCCGCGACCTGGTCTCCGGACGGAAAACACATCGCGTTTTTCGTCGATAGGGGCGACCTGTGGCTCATGAAGGCGGATGGTTCCCACAAGAGGCTGCTCGTTGAGGGGCCCCATAACAACCGTATCGATTGGTCTCCGGACTCGCGATGGATCTCATACACACGGATGGGCTTTCACTACATCACGGGTGTGTGGGTCGTCAGTATCGACGGGGGCACGCCGCATCTGATCACGGAGGACGCCTCCGACAGCTATGGGGCCCTGTGGTCGCATAGCGGTGACCGTCTCGTGTATCTATCCTCGTTGAAGGCGAGACATGATCATTCTCCGCAGGCTGACCTGATGCAGGTCTTTCTCACAAAGCGAGCCCACGAGCGCTTTCTAGACCGCAGGGATGCATACAGGGATGACCTCGAGAGGGGTGATTTGCTTGCCCTTTATGGGCCAAATAAGCCGCCCAGGGCGATAGAGATCGAATTCGATAACATCGAGAAGCGGATGGTCCGAATAACCGATATTACTTTCGAGACCCGAGACTTCTCGATCTCGCCTGATGATTTGACCATTGCCATTAACACGGTCTCCCTGGGCCGGGACGAGGTGTATCTGGTCAACGAATTCGGGAAAAGCCTAAGAGGGCTTGCCGCCGGGCAAACGTACAAAGTCTGGGCACCTGAGGGCGACCGCATATACGGGCTGACAAGGTCTGGTGTGATCAAAGTCACTGAGATTGAGGACATGGGCACCCGCGAGGAGGAGCTTTTCGCGAAGGACATCCCCTTCATCGCGAAGATGGAGATCGATCACATTGCGGAGCGCAAGCAGATGCTCCTCGAAGGGTGGCGTATTCTCGATAAATTCTTCTACGACGCCAATTTCCATGGAGCGGACTGGGCGGCTGTGAAAGACAAATACCTGTCGCTCCTGAGTGGGATATCGAATGACTACGACTTCGTGAGGTTGCTCAATATTATGACTGGAGAGCTCAGTGCCTCGCACCTGGGTGCCTGGCGTCGCTATGACGGTCAGAGAAGAGATGTGGGCAGCCTGGGCCTCGAGTTTGACCAATCCTATGAAGGCAAGGGCCTGAAGGTCAGCCGAGTGATCGAGGGGGGGCCGTGCAGCCTACCTGGAACACGTATCGACGTGGGCGAGATAGTCCTCTCCATCGACGGGACGCCCGTCAATCTCTCGGTGAATTATCATGTCCTTCTGAGCGGGAGGATCGGCAAGAAAGTCGATATCGAGGTTGCGAAGACATCGGATGCAAAGCCTCGCATTGTGACCGTGAAGCCGGATTCCTATGAAGTTGACTGGCGAAGGTCATACGAGATGTGGGCCGAATCTCGAAAGAAACTTGCCGATGAATACAGCGATGGCAGGATCGGATACATCCACATTCGCCAGATGGGATTGGGCAGTTTCCTCGAGTTTATCCGCCAACTGGTTATCGAGGCAAGGGATAAGGATGCGCTGGTTATCGACGTTCGATACAACGGTGGAGGCTACACGCACGATGCCGTTCTGGAGGCGATCGGTCGCCCAGCCTACATGCTCTTCAAGGACCGCCTGGGTGATATGTCGGCCTTCCAGCCAAAGTTCGCATGGGGCAAGCCGATGACGGTCCTGATCAACGAGTGCTCGGGCAGCAACGCAGAGATATTCCCGCATTCATTCCGTCAGCTGGGCCTCGGCAAACTCGTGGGGAAGACGACGGGTGGGGGCGTCATTGGGACGACCGGGATACGCCTGCTCGACGGGACATACTTCCGACTCCCTATCAGGGGATGCTATACGCTCGAGGGAAAGACGCTGGAAAACATGGGCATCCAGCCCGACATCTATGTAGAGAATCCACCCGAGCAGGATTTTTCCACGGAGGCCGACGACCAGCTCAAGGCAGCCGTTGATGACCTTCTGAAGCAATTATCAGCACGAGAGTGATGGGCGCATTCGCCAACCGATCACTGAAATGAGACTGAATAACAGAAATCTGAAATAGAGGAGGCCATCTCCCTTGACCCATAATAATCGACTTAACGCCCTGCTAATCTTCATCTATATGCTCGCGGCAATCGCTTACGGGGAGGCAAGCGATTCTGGGCCCATTGTCGGCGCGAGGTTCCCGGCCATATCACCCGACGGCAGCAAGGTCTCGTTCAGCTACCTGGGCGACATTTGGACCGTCCCTGTCGCGGGCGGCGAGGCCAGGCGCATGACGGTGAGCACCGCATACGACGGCTACTCGTGTTGGTCCCCCGACGGAAGATGGGTCGCGTTCAACTCGACTCGCGACCACAACCAGGATGTCTATGTCATCCCCTCGAAGGGTGGTATTCCGAGGCGGATGACCTTTCACTCAGCGAATGACGGCCTGTCCTCATGGAGCACGGACAGCAAGCACCTGATCATTCAATCCGACCGCGAATGCGATGCGCCGCTGATGGAGGCCATGATCTTCTCTATCCCACTCGAGGGTGATTCGCTCCCCACTAGGCTTATCGATTGCATCGGCTTCGCGGGGGCGCTATCTCCGGACGGGGGCACAATCGCTTTTGTGCGGGGTCACATACCTTCCTGGCGGAAGCGCTACCGGGGCAGTGCGGACAGCGACATCTGGCTGAAGGCGCTCGATGGCTCCCCCGCCAGGCTATTCACCTTATTTGACGGAAGAGACTCAGACCCGATGTGGTCCTCCGATGGCAAGAGCATCTACTTCCTGTCTGATAGGGATGGCGCGGCCAATGTTTGGGAGAAGCCTGTCGATGGTGGCGAGGCGAGACAGCTTACCCATTTCGCAACTGACGGGACCATCAGCGCGAACATCTCCGCGAATGGGCAGACTATAGTCTGTGAGCTGATGGGTGAGATCTACGCTGTCGATACAACTTCTGGAGCGACGAGGAAGATTGAAATAATCGCCCCGAGCGACTACAAGGCGAACCCAATCGAGTATCGCACTCTGAGGGAGGCATCGGAGATCGCGCTATCGCCAGATGGCAAGGAGATCGCATTTGTCGCGAGGGGTGAGGTATTTGCGATGGAGGCCAAAGGCGGCGATGCGATGCGCCTGACCGATGGTCCCGCGCGGGAGTCCGACATTGCCTGGTCGCCGGATGGCACAATACTCTACTTCACTTCGGACCGAAATGGCAGCAAGGATATTTTCTCGGTCAGATCAGCTGACAGGGATGAGGCCAGCCTATCCAAATCGCGCAAGCGCAC
>JAFGIT010000111.1 GCA_016929465.1 Candidatus Coatesiibacteriota bacterium
GCAGGACCGCTTGAGTATCTCCCACACGGGCGAAAGAGTGTTGTTGATGTCCAGCACTCCGGCTCGTTTGAATGACCCTATCGTCAGTTTGTGGTCTTCTTTTCTCGATTGGAGGAGATTCAGAGCCGCAGCTATCTTGTTCACGCGGCCGGGGCTCGCGAACCTGCATGGATCACTAATTATTCCATCCAATTCAGGAGCCTCCCAGTGTATCCCGGCCTCCTCGAAGAGAAGGTCTCGGCCACAGAGAATCGCTATCGAGTCTGGATTTAGCTTCTTCGCTTCGCGGACCGCAGCCAGGTCCTTCCCGAGGGATGGAAGCGATGAATCGAAGACGACGATCTCCGGGCGGTGCTTCACCAGGTCGGACTGCAGAGCGCCCCACTCCAGGCCCTCAGCCTCGTAATCGGCCAATTTGCAGCGGAATCCCGCAAGCGAGAGCTTTGCCGCTACAAGCAGGAGATTGAAAGGCGGCGCGTGACGCGAAGAGATGAGCCTGCACCGTGCCGTGGGCCACCAGGCTCGGGAATCATCCCGCCCTGGCGTCCGAACGAGCAACGCCGTCATCACACCCTTGTCGCCAGTCATTTCAAGTCAACCTCCAAAGTCAAATAACACCGATGAGACACATTTTGTTTTACCACAGATGAATTGAGATGAGTGGCAAATCTCTGAAGGCCGAGCCGATTCCCCATGATTCGACTCCGACTTGTTATATGATTGCAGATGAGATTGAATTTCACATCATTAGATTTACAGCAATTCCAATTGGGAGAAGCAGAATGACTGGGCTCTCCGATGGAGCAAACAAAGTCTGCCTGAGATGCGGCTCGTGCCTCTCAGCATGTCCGGTTTACAAGAAGCAGTTGAACGAGATGGTAGCGCCGCGCGGCAAGATGGCACTCGCAGAGGCCATATCGCACGACGAGATGCCGGCGAAACACGACACAGCGTCATACCTTTCACAGTGTCTAGTCTGCACAGCCTGTATGGACAGCTGCCCCAATAATTTGAATGTCGATATTCGGATGATAGCGGGACGCTCCGCTCTCAAACGCCACAAGATAGCGAATATGCCCTTTTTCGCCGCATTCCGGACCGTTCTGCAGACCAGATCCCTTATGGACGTCGGTGCGTTCTTTGGCAGACTGTTCAGCCGCCTGCTGTTCTTCCGTGTTCCGGGTGAATCCGGGCTGCATCTGAGATTCCCGATCCTCGTCCCCAGGTCGAGGCTGCTGCCGAAGATAGCCATCACTCCCTTCCTGAAATCGGAGAAGAAAAAGAGGGGCAAAGAACACAGCTCTTCGAGTAAGGCTCCCTACGCCTACTTCGTTGGCTGCATGGGAAATTACTCCTGCACGGAGGTGCCGAACCAGCTTCTCGCTCTGCAGAATAAAATCGGCGGCTCTATTTCCGTCCCGTTGGACCAAAGATGCTGCGGGATGCCGGCAATCGTGGCTGGCGACCTCCAATCCGCAAGAAAACTGGCGAGGAGGAATATCAACGTCCTGCTAAAAACCGGAGCGGAGAAAATTATCACGGCGTGCGGATCCTGCGGCTCGGCAATCAAGCACTACTACCCGGCGCTCTTCGACGACGACGAGAATACGCGGAAATCCGCGGAAGAAGTCGCATCGCGGATAGTCGATGTATCGGAGCTAATCGCCCATTCGACGACGGAGAAGACCTTCGCAGTCAATAAAGACCTCCTGAAAAGGCTCGGATTGGAATCAGAGAAGCGCGTCAAGGTCACTTATCACGAGTCATGTCATCTGGGAAGGAGAATGGGAGTCATCGAAGCCCCCAAGCAGATCCTACGTAGAATAGAGGGCATAGAATTCGTCCCGATGAAGGATGAGAACGTCTGCTGCGGATGCGGGGGCCTATTCAGCGTTCACCACTACGACATCTCGAGCGCCATAACCGCCGATAAGGCGGAAAATATAAGAGCTACTGGTGCCCAGATCGTTGCAACCGGGTGCCCCGCGTGCGCTATGCAAATCGCGGACGGCCTCGCCCATGCTGGGCTCGATATACCGGTAGTTCACACCATTGAATTGATCTCGAGTAGTTAGACTTGTTGGACATAATTGTCCCTTTTGGAACAATTGGGTAAAAACAGCTGTCCCTTTTGGGACAATTCGCTAAACGTGCTTATGATTATATCCTTTGATATAGATGCAGCATTTTTGCGATAGTATATAGATTGTCGGGACAGCACTGACTCTCCTGCCCGCTCCTCCCCCATTTGCAGGTAAATCACCTTTGAGAGAGACATAAGAGAGGTTTCAGGGCGGTTTGGCATGAAACCTGCATAATTATCTCTCAGGAACACATTACATGGATAAGGTAAGAATTGAAGTACCTAGGAGGTGCGCAGACAACGTTCGCCCCGATGAACCACCCAGTGGTTCAATTTAACGCCCTCGACAGGCGCGATATGCGCTTGGCCGACCCCATCCAGCCCGAGGGCATTCCTGGCCCTGGGGGACCGCTAAATTAGCGGTCCCCCGACTTCTTTTTTGACCATCCGCACGATATGATCAACCAATTGATCCGCATCGTCCTCATCTGATACTGTGTGCTGTGTCTTTAGGATCTCTTCAATATATCGGTGAGGGCTTCAAATGCTGCGTTGGGTGCCATCGACCTATCTGATTATTTTGATGCTATCAGCCTTGGTCTCCGTCCGTGCCGCGGAGCCGGATTTCCTCTGGACGTATGAGGCGGGCGCCTGGATTACGTCTTCTCCGCTCTTTATTGGGGATGACAGACTAGTATTCGGATGCCATGACGGCTCGATACGGTGCATAGAATCCGAGGGGAGCCTGGTCTGGACATATCGGACGGAGAATGTTGTATGCGCATCACCAGTAGTCCTGCCCGGAGACCGAATCGCCTGCGGATCGGCTGACAGCAAGCTCTACTGCCTGACGACCGATGGTGGACTGGTCTGGTCCTATCAAACGGAAGGCCCGGTTTATGGAACTGCGAGAGCGCTCGATGACGGCAGGATCACCTTCGGTTCGATCGATGGGAATCTCTATTGCCTCAATCCTGATGGTGCTCTCTCCTGGTCCATCGAGACCGGAAGCTGGATCACCTCCAGGCCCTCGCTCAGGGCTGATGGAGCGATTCTAATCGCTTCGTGGGATGGCTGTGTCTATGCAGCGAGTTCGGAGGGCAACATTATCTGGACTTACGATTGCGGCAGCCCAATAGCTGCGTCAATTGAACTGGATGACACCAATACCGGCTATTTTGGTACGTTGGACGGCAGGCTGCTCTGCCTCGACCTAGATGGAAGGCTGCTATTCGAATTTCCAGCGAACGACTCGATACTCTCAACTCCAAAGGTCCTTGCTTCGGGCGATATCGTCTTCGGCACCAACGATGGGACGATATATTGGCTTTCGGATGACGGCATTTCGAAGATGACACGCAGCGCCGACGACAACGTCGTGGCTCAACCCGCAGTCTCGCCGCTCGATGAGATATATGTCGGCTCGCTGGATCGGAAATTGTACATAACGAATTTGAGAGGCTCCAGGATAGACACTGAGAGCTTCCCGAGCGGGATAATCGCCCCGGTTCAGTTCATGGGCGATGGAACACCGATCGTCGCGTGCCTGAATGGCAGGATCTATGCCCTGCCAATGAGGCCGGGACGCCTTGGAGAGGAGGCCATTCATATATCCAATGATGAGGTCCGACCGGATAGAATCCATGAAACGCCACGACTATGCCGGATATCTCCCCTGAGCTCCATCACATCTGGCAACAAGCATGGAGCGTTCTCTGGACCACCCGGGACCGAGAAAGTCGCCGAGCCCTTATCGGAACCGATGATGGGGATCGGGCTCGATAATTTCAGGCCGACCACGGTAGATCAGGCGCTCTTTGTCATAGGCTGCGCGCGTGGTGATCTCGATCAGAATCATGAGCTGTATTTCCAGGATGAGCTCCGCCTTCAGAGCATAGACTATCTCCTAAATAATCCGCTCGAAGTGCCGCAGTTCGCATATCAAATCGTCGCTCCCTTGACGCCGGTCGAATTCGACCTTCAGCAGATAGTCATTCACTTCTGTGAGCAGATTGATCTGACCGGTCATTCTCCGCATATATTCGTGCCATTTCTGCAAGAGGCTCCACTTGCCTCATCGATTACCTTACTTCACGAGATCCTGGGAGAGCCATTGGAAGCTTCGGACATCGAGGACCTCACCGCACGCTCCGCCGGCATTGACGCTGACGTCCAGAAAGCGGCCGCGACCATAGTGCTTGGAATAGCCTCGGCCTATGAACTGCGGGAATCAAGTCTCTCGCTCCTTGATGCAACCGCCAGGGATTCTCTGCTGACGGCGAAGATAATGCCCTACACGTCGAACTACTCCTCGATTGCTCAATTGGACAATCTCCTGAACAATGCAAAGGAGGTCGATATGGACGGCATGGCGGAAGCCTGCCTGGAAACGCTGGGTGCTGTCGAGACCGCGATCGGATATCTCGTATCAGCTGGTTCGCGCTCAAATATTGGTCTTCCATTCAGCTACTCCACACCGATCGGCAAGATCGTCCTGGGAACCTACGGGGCTGACGTCTATGGTGCGGACCCGCCCAACTCTGAGTATCTCTTGATCATCGATCTCGGCGGCGATGACAGCTATATCGGCGGGGGGATCGGTTGCACGCAGTCTCCAGAGAATGGCATCTCTATTCTCATCGATAATTCAGGCAATGATTCCTACACATCGGATGAAGACTGCTCCTTCGGCTGCGGGATTCTCGGCCTTGGCCTATTACTCGACCTCGCGGGGAATGACACATATCGCGGAGCTGACTACTCCCAGGGCGTCGGCGCCTTCGGCTTCGGAATGCTGTGTGATTTGGCGGGAGCGGATAGGTATAACTGCATATCGGCCGGCCAGGGCGCTGCAACTTTTGGCCTCGGCATTTGCTATGACCGGCTTGGAGAGGACGAGTTCTACTGCGTCTCGACTTCTCAGGGCTTTGGATTCATAAAAGGGATCGGCGTGATCGACGGCGGCTTCGGAGATGACTGCTACTTCTCTGGCTGCGGGTCGGTGGACTTCCGAGAGGCTGATCCCGGACAGGAGCGATTCGACAGCATGTCGCAGGGATTTGGTTGGGGCTACAGGAACGACGAGGACCGGTATTGGAGGTCAGGCGGTATAGGCCTGATCAACGATGGCGGCGGGGCCGATATCTACCTCGCGGACTATTTCGCCCAGGGAAGTGGATATTGGTTCGGTGCGGGATTTCTGTATGACAGGGCTGGTGACGATCTGTATCTCGCCCGCAATTACGTCCAGGGATCGGGCACTCACACGGCAATAGGCGTCCTGGTCGAGGACGGTGGTGACGACGAGTACTTCGCGTGGGAGCATGCTCAAGGCTCGGGACTGGACCTGTCAGTCGGGATGCTAATCGAGGAGATGGGAGATGACTATTACTCCTGCAAGGGTCGATGCCAGGGAGTTGGCGTGAAGAACGCCTTTGGCTTGCTTTGCGACAGCAAGGGGTCCGACGTGTATGTAGCCTCGACAGAGCATCAAGGTATGGGAAGGATCAACGAGACGAGAGACTACGGCAATGTCGGCCTGCTGCTCGACTTCTCTGGTCTTGATCACTATTCCCATCACAGCGGACAGAATAGAAGCTGGACAGACGGCTATCTGGGCTTCACTATCGACGCAGAATCAGGTAGCGTCCCCTGGAAGTTCTCAATTGGCATGGACATGGATGTGCAATCTCACATTAGAAGGCAAAGATGAAGGATCTGGAGCTCGATTTCACCGCCCAGAAGGCCCAGGAATTCCAGGAGGGCCGGAAGATATACCAGGTCTCCGAGCTGTCAGCGGAGATCAAGGGACTTCTTCAGGCCAGGTTCACCGACATCTGGGTGGAGGGTGAGATAACCGACTTCAAGCGGTCGGCAGCGGGACACCTTTATATGCGGCTGAAGGACGACAAGGCGCAGATTGGCGCAGTTATGTTCCGCAACAAGGCGATCTTCCTGCGCTTCAAGCCCGAGAATGGGCTGGCAGTCATAGCCAAGGGATCGGTCAGCTGCTATCCACCTTCGAGCAGCTATCAAATCATCGTCGATTACTTCGAGCCGAAGGGCATCGGCGCGCTTCAGCTCGCGTTCGAACAGCTGAAGAGGAAGCTGCAGTCGGAGGGGCTGTTCGATCCAGAACGCAAAAAGCCGATCCCGAAAATGCCGAAGACCATCGGCGTTGTCACATCACCGACCGGCGCTGCCATACGGGATATCCTGAATGTCACAAGCCGCAGGTTCTGCTCTGCACACGTCATCCTCTATCCCGTTCTGGTTCAAGGTGACAAGGCTCCAGCAGAGATCGCACACGCCATTGACGAGATGAATCGACTTGGCCTCGTCGAGGTTCTGATTGTCGGCAGAGGCGGCGGGGCGGCGATTGACCTCTGGGCTTTCAACGAGGAGAGCGTCGCACGGGCAATTGCGAGGTCGGTCATTCCGGTGATTTCTGCGGTCGGCCACGAGGTCGACTTCACGATCTCCGACTTCGTCGCCGATCTTCGAGCACCTACTCCATCAGCAGCGGCAGAGCTCGTCGTTCAGAGCAGAGCAGAGCTCCTTGCGAAGGTGGACGCTATGCGCAGCCGAGTGCTCAAGATGACCGCTGACCGCGTGGCCTTTCTCAGTCAGAAACACAAGACCCTCGCGACCGCCCTTCGCCTGAACAGCCCGGAACGGCCCATAGAGGTCCTGATGCAGAGAGTTGATGAATTCGACAACCGGCTTCGTCGGGGCTTGCTGGCTTATATCGAGCGAAAGAGGCAGAAGATCGAGAATCTCACATCCCGTCAAAGCCCCCGCTTGCTCACGAAGAGAGTCGAAGTCCTGGACGCGAACTTGAAGAGCTGCACGAATCGGCTCAAGAGGTCCATGCTCGCCAGGATGGAGCTTGCCGAGACCCGATTCTCGGCCGTCAGAAAACAGCTGTCGTCTCTGAAGCCTCAGAACGTCATGAAGAGGGGCTACGCTATTTGTCAGGACGTTGCAACCGGTAGGTCGATTTCGAGGGCAAGGGAGGCTCGACTCGGCTCTACGATCCTCCTGACGCTATCCGACGGGAGCCTGGGATGCCAGGTCAACGACGTCTCGATATCAGAGGATATAATATCCAATGAAATCAGATAAAAAGGCCTCGGGCAAGGCGGGCCAAAGAGCGCAGGCAAAGGAGCTCCTGCGGCTGAACCTGGGCAAACTGAGCCTGAAATCCCCGATCGTTATCGCTTCGGGCACCTTCGGATACGGGGACGAGTATCTTCATGTCAGAGGATTTTCATTCGATGACATAGGGGCTATCGCCCTCAAAGGAGTCACAATCAGACCGAGAGCCGGAAACCCCGCCCCGCGAATCGTGGAGACCACGGGTGGAATGCTGAATTCGATCGGTCTTTCCAACATCGGCGTCAATGCGCTGATCGAGGAGAAGCTCCCGATGCTCCAGGATCTCGGCACGCACATCATTCTGAATGTGGGGGGAGACCGACCCGAGGACCTGATCGACGCGGCAAAGGCCCTGTCCTACTACCAGAATTACTTCTCAGCGATCGAGGTGAACGTTTCTTGCCCGAACCTGGATGGCACGCCCATAGGCCAGAATACGGGGACAACTGCAAGGGTGGTGACATCCATAAGGAAGCTCTATCGCATCCCGCTTATCGTGAAGCTGGTTCCGAATATCGCCTCGATAGTGGAGGTCGCGGGAGTCTGCGAGAGGGCCGGGGCGGATATTCTTACGATCGCGAACACATTTCCCGGGATGGCGATAGATGTCTTCAAGAGGCGCCCGATCCTCGGTAATAACACAGGGGGGCTATCTGGTCCTGCCATCAAACCCCTTGCGCTGCTCCTTGTGCACCGAGTCTATCGAGCCGTGTCGATACCGATAATCGCATCGGGGGGGATCACATGTGCGCGGGACGCGATGGAGTTCATCATCGCTGGAGCATCGGCCATTTCGATCGGGACCGCCCTATTCTATGATGCCAACGTCTGCAAGAGAATCACCGAGGGACTGGTCGATTTCCTCAACGAGGACGCGAAGATGAATGGGCTCGAGCAGCCGCGCCCGCTCAAGGACTACGTGGGGACCCTTGTACTTAATGGGTGACGGGCATATTCTCCGTGGCGCGAGTCATGCCGAAGGCCACTACACGGATTCACTATTCGACAGAGCAGAAAAGGAACGATAGCATTCCTATTTGCAGGAATGGAGAATCATGCGTCCCATTGGAATAGCCCGACCGAGAGACCTAACAGAGGGGAGCGTGCTTCGCAATGTAGTCTTCATGGGCGTTCCCTCTATGATTGGCTTCGCGACGACCACGGTGTGTGCCCTGGTCGAGGTGTATTATCTCGGCCTTCTGGGAAGTTCGGCCGTGGCTGGGATGACTTTGCTCGGCGCCTTTGCCGGTGTTCTCTCGACATCGAACTCAATCGTGGGCGCTGGTTCGGTTGCCATCATATCGCGCCGGTACGGCGAGAAGGACTACGGTGGAACCGAGAATGCCATTAAGCAGACGCTCATCCTGAAGTTCGCCGTAGCGGTGGTTTCTGGGTGTATCGGCCTGCTTTTGCTCAGCACTATCCTCAACTGGATGAATGCGAAGCCTGAGGTCGCCAGACTCGGCTTCGAATATGGGGTCTGGTTCTTCATAATGCTGCCATTCAATTTCTGCTCATGGTCCATGTTCACCGCGTTCAGGGGCATCGGAGATGCACGCCGGGCGATGTCGCTCATGCTGCTTACAACAGGGCTGAATATCGCCATTGCCCCCATATTGATATTCGGAGGGGCACCGATATCGATAAGAATCGGCGGACTCAATCTCCTATCTAAGGGCGCAATAATCGGCTTTGGATTGGGTATAAGCGGTGCCGCGATCGCCAAGGGGCTGTCGCTTCTTATCTGCTGCATTGTGGGGCTTATGATGCTCCATTCGTATAAGACGCACATAGGCTTTCGTATCACCCGCGGCTGGAAGCCTGACCTGGAGGTGATGAAGAAGATCATGAAGATCGGGACGCCGCCTGGCCTGGAGGGAATAGCCAAGTCGATGGCCAACTTTGCCACGACCTACTTTATCGCCCTTTATGGGACAGCGGTCGTTGCGGCCTATGGGATTGCGTCGCAGATTCTCGGTTTCACGATCGTCGCAGCAGTAGGTATGCAGCTCGGCTCCGCCGCAATTGTGGGACATTGCCTCGGGGCGGGCCGGGGGAAGATGGCTGCGGAAACGGTCCGGCTCGCGACAACGGTCGTGGTCATCATCTGCGCGATTCTCGGCATATTGGCCTTCATATTCGCACCACAGATCATCAGCGTTTTCACCGAGGAGAGTGATGTCGCCGCGGAAGCGATCACGGTCATAAGAATAATGGTTTTCGGGTATCTCCTGTTTGCGTTCAGGCTGGTCCTCGCAAGCGCCTTCAATGGCTCGGGTAATACAATTCCGCCGACAGTCATCAGCCTGTCTGCGGAAGGGACACGCATCGCGCTAATAGCCGTTCTGATCTATGCCTTCCAAATGAACCAGATAGCGGTATGGTGGGCATTCGTCATCGCCAGTTCGCTTGATGCCACCATGCTTTGGGTCTGGTACAAGAAGGCCAAATGGATCGAGCGATGCATCTAATGCGAGCATGAAAGGCCCGATGGTAAGCGAATCAGCAGTGGGACAAAGGGGGGAAGCCAGCGCAAAATCGCTCAGTGCATCCTCGGTACGCTTCGATTTCGGGCCGAGGACTAAAACGTCGCAGCTCGCCATAGGGGGATTGTGCGCTGCTGCATCGAGAAGCAAACGTGCAGACGAGTTGCTCTCGAGATGGAAGGCCTATATGGGCTTGCCCGAAGCCGCCATAGAGCTTCTCGAGGGGCGCGCCGACGTGCCCTTTGGCCGACAATTCTCGAAGATCAAGGTACATCCCGATCTTCTTCTCTTCGCCATCCAGACCTACTTCGCACTAGTCGTCAAGTGCGTGGCGATGCAGATCATATCGAGAGACGATTTGGCTGATTGCGGCCCTGGCAAGGAGACTCTCTCCTACTCATCCCGATTACTGTCGGATATCGACAGCGGAATAGCCTTCCGCGAATTGGGCATCGAGGCCTTCCCCGACGACCAGTGCTTCAATTGGTATTCGGACCTGATCGATGATGGGCTCTTGGAAGCCCTGAGTGCTATTTGGAGAATCGCCAGCAATTACAGGTTGGCCGCACAAGCGCAGCAGACAGGAGCCGAATGCCACGAGCTATTTGGCGAACTCTACACGGCCCTTATTCCTCAGAAGCTCAGGCATGCGTTGGGAGAATATTACACCCCCGAATGGCTGGTTGATTTCGTGCTGGACCAGGCCGGCTATGATGGAGATCCATCCCTGAAGGTCATCGATCCATCCTGCGGCTCTGGAGCCTTCCTGATAAGGGCACTTGGGCGGGCTCTCAAAAGGGCCGGACAGCTCGGGAGTATCGAACTACCGAAGATAGCTGGCATTGACGTGAATCCACTGGCTGTCCTCTCTGCAAAGGCCAATTATCTCATCGCACTGCGTGACAGGATGCGGTCTGACGGATGCGCCAAGATACCGATCTATAGGTACGATCTGATCACCGGTGACTACTCGCGGCAAACTGAGCCCACATCCAAAGCGCAATCTGGCCCCAAGCCAAGACCGAATTCTTTCGACCTGGTCGTGGGCAATCCCCCCTGGGTGCATTGGGATAATCTCTCTTCCGGATATCGCGAGGCGACGAAGCCGCTGTGGTTCAGTTATGGGCTCTTCTCCCTCTCTGGCAGCAAGGGCCGGATGGGTGGCGGCAAGAAGGACCTCTCGATGCTGTTCGTTTACAGGTCCATAGATCGGCTTCTCAAGAGTGGCGGCAGACTGGCATTTCTCATCACACAGACCGTATTCAAGACGAGGGGCGCAGGTGATGGCTTCCGGCGCCTGAATTTCGACAGCCGCTCGGGACCGGTATTCATCGAGGTCGATTCCGTCCATGATTTGACTGCCTTGTCGCCCTTCAAGGGAGCCTCCAATCGGACCGCGATACTAATCTGCAAGAAGTCGCACGACCCGACTCACTATCCCGTTCGATACTCCGTCTGGAGGAAATCACTTAGCAAGCAATCTGAGCTCTTCGCAGAGAAGTCCTCGCCGATCGAGAAGGTGGAGCGAATTGATATGAACGCATCACCAATCGATGGTGACAGATTTGGCTCGCCATGGTTGACGGTCCCCTATGGCCTTATGGGGCCGGTGCGCAAGATGATCGGCCCCTCAGCCTATAAGGCGCACGAGGGTGTCAACTGCGCGGGACTCGCTGGCTGCTTCATCGTCAGGGTGCTGGAGAAATTGCCCAGTGGCGACCTTCTTATCGAGAATGTGCACGATATCGGTAAGATAAGTGTCAAGAAGGTCCGAGCAGTAGTTGAGCAGGGCCTGGTCTTTCCTCACCTTCTAGGAAGGGACCTCAGGAAGTGGAACGCTAGCGCGTCAGTGCACGTGATTCTCTCACAGGATCCTGAGACCCGAACCGGTATCGATGAAAAGACGATGAATGAGCAATTTCCTAAGACCCGCGAGTATTTGAGTCAATTCGAGCCCCAATTGAGACAGAGAGCGGCCTTCAAAATGTACTTCAATCCAAAGGACCACCCCTTCTGGTCAATGTTCAACATCGGCACCTATACTCTCGAGCGATGGCGTGTAGGTTGGCGGATAATGGGCTCCAAGATGGAAGCCGCAGTCTTGCCATTTCAAGGGGACAAGCCCGTGCTTCCCCAGAATACTCACGCATTTGTGTCCTGCGGGAGCGAAAGGGAGGCTCATTATCTGTGCGCAATGCTGAACTCGGCTCCCGTCCTCTTTCTGATTCGAAGCTACTCGGTCTCAGGCGGCAAGAGCTTCGCGCCGCCCCACATCATGGAATACGTCAGGATCCAGCTGTTTGATGATAGCAAAGAAGCGCACATCAAGCTGGCCGAGCTTTCGATGAATTGCCACGAGAGAGCATCCGAACCGGCTGGTCGATTTATGGAAGAAGCGGCCCGCGAGATTGACCGTCTTGCATCCGAGGCCTTTGGGATTCCAGCTCGGCGGATGGACGGCTTCAGAGATTTTCTGTGAATTGAGGCTACTGCTATGGCGGGCGTTCGAGAGCGACGCCGGGAGTCATTGCTTCTTGCGGTAGATCACTATCAGCGGATTGATGGTGTCGTGAGAGACCGGTATATCCAATAGTGGCTTCGTTTTGAAAATCGCCGCGCGTTCGTATCCCGAGCTCCCCGATTCCAGCCACTCAACTATCTTCTCCATGAGGCGACGAGCAATGGGTGCCCTGATTCCGCCGAAGTCCTGGGGATATTCGTCCGGCTTGAGTCTGCCCCCGGGCACAACGATATAATCGGAGCGCCGCGCCGCAACGAGCTTGGCGGCGGTTTCAGGGGTTCTATCCTCCATGTACTCCGGATAGAAGGCTGTTAGCCAATCCGGCACCCTGGGGCATGACATCTCGAACAGGATCTCAATGGTCTCTCCGGGCTTAGTGTTCTGCCTGAGCCATGCCTCCGCCGCATATTTCGAGTCGTTCTCGAGCAGCCAGGGAAGCGTCGCAGCATGCAGAGCAGTGAATCCAAAAACACCTGCGACAGCAACACGGAGTATGGCCCTGAGAGGTGCTCTCTGCAGGAGTTTGATCGCTGCAGAATTATCGCCATCGCCGGACCTCGATCCACCTCGAATCAGGCACGCGATGAGAGGCGCGCCAAGCAGCGCAAGAAAGACCATCTGGGGCATTGAGAATCTATACGCATCCCAATAATTCCTTTGAAAGACGAGGTAGTAACAGATGATGGGAGCCAAGAATGGCCACGATTTGCGCCAATAGCGCAAGAAGGTCCAGATTGCCCCTGCGAACAGCAGTATCGCGAGCGGGTAGCCGAAGGCCTCGGATATATCGCTCAGTATTCCGGAGATCTTTATGACGTCGATCGAAGATGAATGCGGATAGACCGTTCTGCTTACCTGCATCTGATCGACCACCCAATCGTATTTGGCGAACCAGTAACCGACGCCCGAGGCAAAACAGCTGATGATCGCAACTACCAGGATGAAAATGCCCAGCCCAATTAGATGGCGTCTATCAAATGCGGTGCGGATGATCCCCATCGTCCCGAGGCTTCTGAGGCTCTTCCCACGGAAAGCCGCCACGAGCAGCGAAAGGGCGGTCCCAGTCAGAACTCCATAGACGCTCTCCTTCGTGCAGAGCGCGATTGCAGCGAAAATAGATAGGAGCACGAAATTCCTCAGTTCGCCGGAATCAAGGGCACGAACGAAGAAATGGAGCATCAGCAGCATCCAGAACACGTATGGCACATCGGTGTTCACCGTATGCGAGTGATAGATGAAGATAACATTCAAGGCGATCGCGGCGGCGGCAATCAGGCCTGAAAGCTCTCCAAAGAGCCTCCGCCCCAGAAGATAGATCAACAGAACGATCCCCATTCCCGTCAAGGCGCTCACTGCCCTGTTGATCAAGAGCAATGTGCTCAATCTGCGTTCCGGGTTATCGAAGCCATAGGGAAATTGAAGGCTCAATTCCGATAGGCCTCCAACTAGTTTGAGATAAAGCAGGTAGGGGCCATTGACGGCGAGAAGCATGAGATGATGACCAGCCGGATACCTGGAAAACCAGAACTCGCCATGCGAGATCGAGTACGCCATCGCCAAGGGGCCCTTAGCCTCGAGAGTATCGTATGCCCAACTGCCAGAGATACTCGGCACGCCCCAACTAAGATGGTAGAAGTTCAACGTGCCGCTCATCAGTAGTAGGAGGATTATCGGCCATCTTCGCTTGGCCAATGAGAGCCACACGGGGCCGTTCTTCTCCTCTATAGATTCACTATTCATCGAACCGAATGAGCTCGGAATTCATGTGACTTGCGCCGGACTACAGCCCACATCAATGTCCGTCGGATGGCTGTATTACGTGACCATCCTCTGCAAAAACCCGAAATCTCTTGAGGCCCCGTTTGTGGAGAATAAATCTGATGCAGGTCCAAAGCACCCCGAGGCCATATTTGACGCTGCGCTTGAAGCTTATGGACGAGGCTTCGGGGAAATACTTGGTCGGACATGAGATTTCGCCAATCCTTAGGTGGAAGAATATTGCCTGCGCAAGCATCTCATTGTCGAATACGAAATCGTTCGAATTCTCGAGGATCGGGAGCTTCAGAAGGGCCTCACGCGAGAATGCACGGTAGCCGGTGTGATACTCCGAGAGCTTGTGCCCGAGGAGAAGGTTCTGGACGAATGTGAGAAAGCGATTCGAGATGTATTTGTAGCGAGGCATCCCTCCCGAGAGAGCGCCGACGCCAAGTATCCTCGAACCGAGGACCACGTCGAATTCCCCGCTTGCGATCATGGCGGACATCGCAGTGATAAGCTTCGGCGTGTATTGATAGTCGGGATGGGTCATTACGACAATGTCGGCTCCTGCCGCGACAGCCTGGGAATAGCAGGTCTTTTGATTGCCGCCGTATCCGAGGTTCTTGTCGTGAATAAAAACGGTGAGGCCAAGTCGCTCCGCCACAGCTGCAGTCGCGTCGGAACTCGCATCATCGACCAGTATTATCTGATCGACGATGTCCTTGGGAACCTCATTATAGGTTGCCAGTAGCGTCTTCTCGGCGTTGAAGGCCGGCATGACGACTATGACTTTCTTCCCGTGAAGCATCGAATATTCCAGTCAGATTCTTTGAGTTTGATTCAGGTCAACACGCGGAGTGGACACCCATTCCGCATCAATAAATCAGAAGCCAATCGTATTAGGGTGTGGTCCTGATGGCAAGTCAATACGTCAGATAAGTGTTGAATATCAGCGCGTTTAGAATTCAAATCGAGACATGGCTGTTAATAGATATACCAAGATTCAACCATCATTCTCTGGCTCGATTTGATGTCAGACGATATTCTGGAGCAGGCTGAGCAAGTCACTCCTTTCTGGAGGAAGTGTCCTCTTGCCGGTCCCGCCCTATCATTGGGACTCGGCATCTGGATCGGCGAATATCTCCCAGCATCGCCGCTCTTATATGTCGCCTTGGCCGCGGTGTTCCTCGTCTCCGCAGCCTTTTGTCGTGGTCTTAATGTAAGAACCTCGGGCCTCGTTATGATGATTGCAGTGGCCACTCTCGGTATCGCCAGGTATCAGATGAGCCTGATAGAGGAGGCTGATCCAATATCGAGGCGTTCAGTGGATGGCATCTTGTGTGGTCAAATCGCAGAATTGCCACAGGTTTTCCAGAGACAGAATAGAACGGTCATGGTTCTGAGCGGCTGCTCCTTCCAGGCAGAGGACCGTGACGCAGGCTTGGAGCTCCCATACAAGGTACGGCTGAGTATTGCGGCAAACAGGGAGAATCTCTGGCCTATGTCCAGCTTGAAGGATACTGGAGCAGGTTCGTCATTGTCAGGAAACGGCGCCATAGGATATGGCGACCTCATCCGTGGTCCGGTAAAGCTCTACGCACTCGAAGGTGTGCAGAATCCGGGAGGCTTCAATGCGCTGGAGTACTACCGAGCAAGGGGGATCAGGCGAGCCGCGCACTGCGACTCCGAGGATGAAGTGAGGATAACCAGGGCCGCCAGTCCCGGAGTCTATGCGGCCATCATTGATTGCATCTGGTCCTGGAGGAGGAACTTCGAACGACTTCTGCAGGACAACTGCGTCGCAGACGTTGTCCCGATCATGAAGGCACTTATCCTGGGGGATAGAACGGGCATCACGACCGACCACTACGAGCAGATGCAGCGGATTGGTGTCGTGCACATCATCGCGATTTCGGGCCTGCACGTGGGATTCGTGGCGCTATTCTTTTACTGGCTGTTCAAGCAGATACTGCTCTCCGCCGGTCTCTTTGGCAGAGGAACGACCGGATTGAAGCTGGCCTGCTATGCCACAATGGTCCCAATATTGTTCTATGTCCTCGTGGTCAGTCCGATACATGCGACGATCCGGGCGGCCATCATAGCCATCTTGTTCCTGCTCGGAAGGAGTTTGGATCGAGAGCGTGAGATACTCAATTTCCTCGCCTTGGCTGCGATCGCCATTCTCATCTGGACTCCAGGCGCCTTGTTCGAGGCAGGATTTCAGCTGTCATTTGCGGCTGCCGTCGCCATCACAATTGCATTGCAGGCCTCGTTCTCGAAGATGCCGTTCTGGCTGAATAGCGCCACGTCGGCTCTTCAGGCACGGACGAAGAAAAGACTGAGGAGGATCGGAGTAGAGCTTCCATTTAGCAGAAGATTCGGGACCACTGCAGTAGTCCACTTGAGACCGAGAAGTCTCCTTCAATTCATTCTTAGACCAGTTGGATGGATTCTGAAACTGCTGATGTCATCACCGGTCGCTGTGATCGGGACGGCGCCGATTGTGGCGTGGTGGTTCGGTAGGATCAGCCTGATCGGATTATTCGCGAATCTCTATATAGTCCTGATCGCCTTTCTCCTGGTCCCTTCATTGCTGCTCGCGGCAATTGCTTCGGTAGTGAACGAGTTCACCTCAATCATACTACTCGAGTTCGCCGAGATTATGGCCTCGCTCATGAAGTGGCTTGGAGGGGCTTTCAGCAGCGCGTCGATCAGCAAGAAGCTCGCCGTATCCGCGCCCGGCATCGTTGCGTATGCGGTGTTGATTGCGATGGGAGTGGTGCTGTGGGCCTTGTTCAGAAGACCGGCAAGATCGAGGCTGATTTTGGTTGCTGTCGCCGTCGGAACTGGCTTCGTGGTGTTCTGCTTGGTCGCGATCTGTTTCGGTTCCTGGAGCGTCTCAAAGCCGTCTCTCGCCTCCTGTGTCACATATTACTTCGTGCTGATATCTGCCGCCTCACTAATCAGACATCGGACCAAATCGCGTGCAATGCTCCTGCTGGTAGCAGTTTTGGCGCTGTCAGCATCTCTTGTCATAGGCTCGAGATGGCCGTCCGGCTTGCTTAGAGCAGGATTCCTCGATATGGGCAATGGCTTCTCCTGTATCATCGAGGCCCCTGACGGCAAGGTGCTTGCCATAGACGGAGGGGGCTCCAGTTACGGCGAATCCAACGTGGGAAGGTCCATCTTACTACCTTACCTGAGGCATCGAGGCATCAACAAGATCGATTATCTCCTGCTCAGTAATCCTAGGGGAGAAAGAACAGATGGGCTTCTTACTCTCTTGTCGGAAGCAGGATCATCCGAGCTCTGCTCTCCGGAGGTAGGACTGGTCATATATCGCGGCTCCGACTGCGAGAATCGGGCGTATAAGAAATTCGTCTCAACTATTGATTTTCAGGAACTGGAGACTCTGAAAATCGTGGGAGATTCAGTCTTTTCACCGCGCACTCTCTCGGAGAGTGCGCTGGTCACGAGGCTCGAATATAGTGAATTCTCCATTCTCTTTCTGAGCGACGCCGGAGACGTCTCCCAGGCTCTGTTGACCGAATATGGAGGAGCATTGCAGAGCACGATTTTGGTTATTCCCGAAGGCCGAGAGCAATCGATCGGCAGTGAGCTGCTGGAGCTCGTCTCTCCGGAGGTAATAATTATTTCCGGCTCAATAGGTAGTTGGCGGAATCCCGAGAGATCGAAACCATCTTTGCAATTGGAATTCGATGAAGGCAGAATCCTAAGAACTAAAGAGAAGCATTTCCTCGTGATCGAATCGGACGGGAGGGGCTGGCGAGTTCTGGCCCCGTTTGAGGAGATGGGTGCGAATTGAACGCGTAATCGCAATGGAGTAAGGCCAGATGCAAGCAAAAAGACTTGAGATCAATAATTTCCGTGGCATTCGATCACTCACGATCGACTTCCACGACAGAATGAACGTCTTCATCGGCGAGAATGGGGCGGGCAAGTCCGCGGTTCTTGACCTGCTGGCGATCATGCTGTCTGATTTCATCAGGAGGCTTCGTCCCGAAAAGGGAACCGGCAGATCCTATTCCAAGTGGGACATAACAAACGGAGAGGCCAGGACACTAAATCGAATTAGCGTCGATTTTGAGATGGGACGCACGATATGGAATAGTGTAAAGATAAAACCCGGAAGGCTGCGAACCATCCAGGCAGATTTCAAGGCCCTTAATAACGTCATCAGAAATTATCAATATGAGTTCGAGACGCAGAAGGACCTCGATTTCCCCATTTGCATTCACTATGGCGTCAATCGAGCCCTTCTGGATATCCCACGTCGAGTCCGCACCAAACACAGTTTCGCCAGCCAACTATCCGCATACGATAATGCTCTGACATCGGGTACTAGCGATTTCCGTCGATTCTTTGAATGGTTTCGCAACAGGCAGCAACAGGATGGGCAAATCGCTGTCAAGTTGCTGGAAAGCCAAGACATCGAAGATCCACGAAGAGAATTTGCGAAGTATCGTGATCCTCAATTAGATATTGTAAATAAAGCTATTGTTAGTATCATGAAGCGTATCCGGATAGCTAGAGTCCAGCGATCGGCTCCTCAATCAATGATTGTGTCAAAGCAGGGCGAGGAGCTGTCTATTGATCAGCTCTCCGACGGCGAGAAGTGCACACTCGCGATGGTTGGTGATTTGGCGCGCCGGCTAGTGATCGCTAATCCGGCACGGGATGACCCGTTGAAGGGCAGTGGTGTTGTGATGATCGATGAAATCGACCTGCACCTTCATCCGGCATGGCAACGAATGATTGTCCCTGGCCTTCGTGAGACATTCCCGAATTGCCAGTTCATTCTGACGACACATTCCCCTCAGGTTATAGGTCATATTAGATCAGAAAGCGTATACATCCTGCGCAGGTTTGGCCTACAAACGGAGATCTCGCATCCAGAAGGTTCCTATGGCCTTGATTCGAATTATATTCTCGAGGCATTCATGGGCGGCTCAGTCCGGAACTCGGAAGCCGAGGTAGCATTGCGTACAATCTTTGACGAGATAGACAAAGGGAATCTCGCAGAGGCCAAAGAACGCATAGCAGCTTTCAGGAGGGACATCTCCGACGTCCCTGAATTGGCCAAAGCGGAAGTGCTTATTAGGAGCAAAAGGGCGTTAGCCAAATGAAGCTCATTGTCAAACGCGATGAGCCCGAAGGTCTCCGGAATCATAGGGAGCAAAAAAACGAAGACTGGCAGCCAGATTTCGATGACCTTCCGAGCGCGCCCAAAATCGAAATTCATGGTTCTCTTCTGAGAGAGCAAGGGTATATATGCTGCTACTGCAACATGCAGATATCGGCTAGCAGTTCTCATGTAGAGCACTTTAGACCTCGAAGCAGATTTCCTGAGAAGTCACTAGAATATGGGAACCTCCATGCATCCTGCCAGAGACAGATCCCACGCAAGACACCGTTAAAATGTGGGATGAAGAAAGGAGATTGGTTTGATGAGAGATTGATAATCTCTCCTCTGCAGGCAGATTGTGAGACCCGTTTTCGATTCACAGTAGATGGAGCCATATACCCATCCAATGAGAACGACGCGGCTGCGAGAGAAACCATAGTGAGACTTGGCCTTGACCAGTATGAACTAAGACGAAGGCGGAGCGAGAGCATCGAGGCCATCATCAGCGCCATTGAAAGCTACGATGCCAACGACATCGAGAGATTGATATACGAGTTTGAACGTCGTGACGGGATGGAACGCTTTACTCCTTTCTGTGTTGCCCTGATATATATACTAAAAAGCCACCTTTGATCCCGATGGCGGGGGCAATGCGGATTGGGATTGACGGTTCATCGCTGCTGAAGGCGCCTACGGGGATCGGGCGTTATGTGAAATGCCTCGTCGAGGCGATGGCAAAAGAATCCCCTGATGACGAGTTTATCGTGCTGACCATTTCGTACAAGGACTCGCCGCCGGAGGGGCTTTTCGCGGACCAGCGAAATGTCAGTGTAATTCACCGGAAGTGGCCCGGTAGAGGTGTCCTCTGGCTCCAGGAGCGATTCTCCTGGCCAACCGTCAAGACGGCCATCGGGCGCGTCGATTTGTTTCACACGCCGAACAACTTCGTCTTCCCGCAGAGGCGAGGGAAGAGAGTCGCGACGATCCACGATCTCTTCTTCATGCGGCATCCAGAGGAGACACATCAGACCGGCGGGCAATTCCATTACCGAGTGCTTCCAAAGGTCATCGGCAGCGCGGACCACATCATCGCAGTCTCTCGCGCCACGGCAAGTGATGTTACAGAGATTCTGGGTGTTCATGAGGAGAAGGTCTCTGTCATCTATCAGGGCATCGAGCCGAGGTTCTTCGAAGCTCGCCAACTGCCAACTGCCAA
>JAFGIT010000112.1 GCA_016929465.1 Candidatus Coatesiibacteriota bacterium
ATATCGAAAGCGTCGGGCTCTTCGATCCTGCCTTCTTCCTTTATTTTGAGGACCAGGACATCTGCCTGAGGCTACGAGAGCGTGGATTCAAGGTTCTGTTGTGTCCGGATGCTCGAGTTGAACACGCCTCAGGAGTCTCGGCCGCCCGGGAAGTCAAAAAGACAGTATTTGAGTCCTATCGCAGCCTGTGTTATTTTTTCTATTTACATAAAAGCAAAGATTCGATGCTTGCGCTTAGACTCGCAATCGCCTTAGGCGCAGCTATTAGGCTGGTTCTCTTCAGCATCAGACGACTCTGCGGTGGAGGAGACCTGGCTAGAGATAGGATTGCGGCATATCGATGCGTTATTAGTGAATGCGTGATCAATTGGCAAAGGAGTGATCATGTCAGAGATTTCTGAAGTGAAAGAAGAGGTCGTGGCAGCTCTGGCAAACGCCGAGGACAGAATACAACACATGCGAGACCATCTCATGAGCGTGGCATTCAGGAGCAACAGCGCTCTCGCGAAGGAGTATCTGCTCCAGGATGTCAAAGAGGCGATGTCATTGATGCAACCGGGTGTCGATAAGCTCACGGAGATACTTGACGAGATCGAAAGCTAGTTAAGAAAAAGCAGCGGAGAAAGAAGCCGGATTTATTTCCGGATCCGACACACTATATGCTTCCAAGAGGCCCATTCATTGGGGCCTTTATGAAGCGAATCTATGTTGAGAGACAAGGAGGAATGCCTTGAGATGGAATATTATCCCTTTGATTATGATCATTGCGCTCGGCTTGGGAACGCTCTCCCAGGCTGCGTTGACACGGTCCCTGCCCCGCTCCGCCAGACTTGCAGAGTCCGGAGCCATCGTCATCAACGTCCGAGATGACCTGTCAGGGGTGAACCCATCCTCCATTCACCTGATTGTTGACGGCCAGGAAGTGAAGCCATCGCTAACCTCAATCGACAAGGGCTACTGCGTCTCATACTCTCCGCCGACAGCCAGCGCTCCTTCATACGAAGTAGAGATCTCGGCGAGCGATATGGCGAGGAACACCATGCACCGGTTTTATCGTTTTTCGCGTGAGCCAGACAGAGCGCCCAGCCCACTCAGCTCGGAATCGGGGCCGGCGTGTGCTCATCCGCCCCTGCGACGTGTGTCTGACAATATCGATCAGGGATCGCAGGACCCGAGATCCTGCTGGGGTCCCAGGGCCGTCTTAGATCCGAATGACTCGCTTGGCCAAGCTGGCAAAGGGCTCTCACATCCGGTGAACCTCTCGCGCACGGCTCTACACGATGCGCTATTCGAAGTCGGGATAACTTCGAGGCTCCGAGAAGCAGATGGCGGAGAGCTTTACAGCGTGGCATTCGATGTCGAGTGCAACCGAGCGTCTGATGGGGATTTCGACCTATTGGTCGGCCTCATTGATCCATCCGGAGAAGTCATATTCTACGAGCCAGAAGAGGGACGTCGCGATACGTCATTGAGAGACCTCGAGGCCGTCAATGATTCGACCCTGAGGCTCGAGCTTGATTTCGAACCGAATCAGTTCATGGGGAACGGTTATACTTGGTGCGCGGTCGTCTCGAGGGCCGATACTCTCGAAATTGTCAGCAACGTGGCTTCTAGCCCTTTCACGCGCCCTCTGTTGGATTCAGCCGGGGTTGATTCTGAACCAGCGGATTCTCCCTAGCGTCGCCCGAAGTGCTTTATATTGCTCGCGCCGATTACTCTGAAGTCAGGTCGGCTATCGAAGCAGGACTGGAGAGTTGCGGATTTGATCCGGGCTCGAAGAGGATCCTGATTAAGCCCAATATAGTGAATGCCCACGCGCCGGAGGTCGGGGCGACCACGCATCCGGCGCTGATTGAGGCCTTGATTGACCACTTCGGCGGCGACCGGTGCATCATTGCGGAAAGCTGCGTCGTAGGCGTGGATACCGATGAGACGTTCAGGAAATCCGGCTTGCTCGAATTGGCCTCGAAACACGGCGCAGAGCTTTTGAATTTGCAGAAAGTCAGTCGAGCTCCTGTCAACTGGGCCTTCGGCGAGATCCAACTGCCCACGATGCTCAGAGACTGTGCCTATATCAATCTGGCCAAAATGAAGACGCACATCCTGACCGGGGCAACGCTTTGCCTGAAGAACCAGAAGGGGATGCTCATCAATTCCGATAAGATGCGCTTCCATCGGCTGGGCCTCGACAAGGCCATCCCCGCGCTATATGATGTCCTGAAGCCCGATCTTGCAATCATCGACGCCATCTGGGCGCTCGAAGGTGAAGGACCGGGGAAATTCGGAGAGCGCAAAGACCTCGGCCTGCTTCTCTTCGGGAACGACGCCCTTGAGTTGGACAACCTCGCAATCCAGATAATGGGATTGGAGACCGATGAGGTCCGACATGTCCTGCCTGTCCCTCTGAGCGAAATTCACGGTGTCCCGCTCGAGGATGTCAGGACGGAGTTCAAGCGCTCGAAGGGTTACTATAAGAAGGTCAACATGTTCTACTTCCCTTGCGGGGCGTGTTCCGGCTGCTCGAATGCCATATCGGAGACCGTAAAAGGACTGCTGAAGGAACCTTGGCGACACCCGCTCAAGGTCGCCAAATTCATCCTCAATGGCATCATCGGCAAGCGGATATTCCTCGCCGGGATAGAGGCAGCCTATCCCCACGTCAAGGGCAGGACTATCTGCATCGGCGATTGCTCAAAGCGATTCGCGGACCGGGAAAAATTGCCACACGTGAAGGGCTGCCCGCCAAAGGCAAGGGATATTCTGAGAAACCTCTGATTCGCAGTTCACCGGACCAGCAGCCCAGAAGCGGACTAAGTCCCGGCGCTCTCTATGGCTCGTCGCAAAGAGACAGCATTCGACTCTACATCCGATGGATTGACGAATACATCGATGCCAATCTCTGTGCCGGATAGATGCTTTTGGGTTTTGCTATCCGCATGCGCTGGATAGAACTCCACGTGGAAATGATATGCCGAGTAATCGGCGCCGTCGGTGGGCGCCTGATGAAATGCCATGATATATGCGGAAGTGAAGCCGAACAGATGATCATAGCCTCGCACGAGAGCTTGCAATATCTCTCCGAATGCCGAGGCCTCTTCATCGCCAAGGTCCATCACCGAGCCTAGATGACGGCGACTGACTAAGTGCGCCTCGAAGGGGAACCTTGCGAAGTAGGGGATAATGCAGATGAAGTGCTCGTTCTCCGCCACGACTCGGCCACCAAGCCGCAGTTCCTCCTCGACCATCGTGCAGAAAAGGCAGATGCCTTTTTCATTCATGAATTCCTTGCACGCATCTATCTCCAGGAGCACCTTCCGAGGCACGAATGGGAAAGCGTATATCTGACCGTGAGGGTGATGAATCGTAACGCCAACCGCCTCGCCTCGATTCTCGAATATGAAGACGTAGTTGACGCCATCGATTGAGCCGAGCTCTCTCGTGCGCTCCCTCCAGCAGTCAACCAACTTATCCATGTGCCATTTAGGAAGATCATAGATGCTGGCGGTGTGATTGGGGCTGTATAGAATTACCTCGCACGCACCGAATGACGGTCTCTTCAAGTAGAGCGCACTCGCTGGATCGCTGTCGCCAGGGACCTCTGCCCGAGAGTCGCCTGAGCACCGGTGCATTCGCGCCGTCTCCGACGACTGCGACCAAGGCGCTGCTGGTGCGCCAAGCGTCATTGAGGGGTAGTCGTTTTGATAGACGAACACGTCGTAGTCTAACGGCGTTTTCCCTACTCCCGGACAGAACGGGCAAGAATCGGTCGGTAAAACGGGACGTTTCATCCTACCCGCAGCTACGACCACCCATTCTCCGGCGATTGGATTGTAACGGATTTCAAACATGTGGCGGATTATACATTTTGTCTCGTGTGATGCGAGCGAGATTTATCGGATACGGGCATGATGGCATTCCGATGAGCCTCGCAATTTCTCCATCTTCACATATCACTTGGCTTGAGCATTCCTGTTTGGTTATACTTGAGCCGCTATGGCTCTCTTGAATTCGCCTTTGACCGTTTCGATTCTCAGTGCGGTAGTCCTGATTTCAGGACTCATTGCCGCTTGGGCTGTGCACCGTGTTAAATCATTGAGACGGTTCAGCATACCTTTCTCGATATTGGTAGTCGCAATCAGCGGCAGGCTGCTCGCGATAGGATACAGCAATGAGAAGTTCAGCCGGTTCTGGGAAAAAGCCCTCATCGTCGGAGGCTCTTGGCTCGCTGTCGAGGTCCTCAGATGGCTCTTTACTCGCTTCTTTTTCGATCGCGTCCTGAAGCTATCGGTCGAGGAAATAACCAAGAACATAATCTCGGTCGGCCTGTACATAGCCGTCGTGCTGTTTCTTCTTCCCACGGTGTTCGGGATTGAAGTAACAACCGTCCTCACAACCTCCGCGATCCTGACGGTCATCATCGGTCTTGCGCTGCAGGACCTTCTGGGCAACCTGTTCGCCGGGGTAGCGCTCAATATTGAGATGCCTTTCTCACAGGGAGACTGGGTCACCATCGGGGAGGACATTGGAATCGTCCGGGCCATCTCATGGCGAACCACCAAAATAGTGACGATGGAGAGAGACCTTATAATAATACCGAACAGTGTGGTGGCGCGAAGCGTGGTGAAGAATCTGTCGGTTCCGGCCAAGCGCGATGTCTTGATATTGAATATGGGCGTTGCGTATGACGCTTCCCCGAATCTCGTTCGGAGTGTTCTCAAGGAAGCTTGTGCGCGAGCGAGGCATGTCCACGATGAGCCGGAGCCCATTGTCAGAGTCATAAGCTACGGCGACTTCTCGATAAACTACGAAATGCGATTCTGGATCGATTCCTATTCACAATACAAAGACGCCCGGGACGAAGTATATTCACTCATCTGGTACCTGTTCAAACGCCACGGTGTGACCATCCCATATCCGGTTCGAGACCTCTTCATAAAGAGCGCATCACGAAAAGAGGAGATGGAGCGAATGGCCGTCCTTCAGGATGAGAAGGCAAGGCAGCTGCGCCGAGTGAGTCTCTTTAGCTCCCTCCAGGACGAGGATATAGAGAGACTCGCCGCGGTCGCCCCCATCATGCGATATTCAAAGGGTGAGACCGTTGTGCGCCAGGGCAACGCGGGAGACAGTTTCTTTTTGATTCGCTCGGGCAGAGTACGCATCGTCGTGGAGAAGGCTCCAGGGAGAAATGTAGATATCGCGACACTTGGTCCAGAGGATTACTTCGGCGGCATGTCACTTCTCACGGGGGAGCCCAGGAATGCGACGGCAATCACTGAGATCGACACCGAACTCCTTGTAATAGACAAGGAGATGTTCAATGACATACTCATCGCCAAGCCGGAGATTGCGGAGAAACTCGGAGAACAACTTGCCGACCGTCAGCTCGATAGGGAGAAAAAACTCGCTCAGGCTGGCGATATGCGCGCACCAGAGCCAACCAAGGAACAGAAAAGGCAGCTCCATGAGAGACTCTTCAGGCGAATCATGGACTTCTTCCAACTCAAATGAGGGAGCCCAACCCCCGCTTCGAAGCCAGAATTCAAAACTCAGGGGCAGATAGCTATCCAAGGAGAAAAAGTACCAGGATGATCGGAATAAAGAAAGCAACTGGGTTGGCCCTATTGATGGCGTGCCTATGCCTCCTGGCAGCCGGTGGAAAGGCCGAGGTGAAAGCGCTCGTAGCCGTCCCGCCGGATGCAGTTCAGGAGGCCCTGACCTTGGGAGCTGGAACCATCGAGATGGGAGAATCTCGCTTCGATTCATGGCCGACGCTAATTGTGACTGGGCGAGGCCTATCTCGCCTCGCGGAATCCGGACTAGACCACCTTGTCATAGACGGTGATTTCACCAGGAATCTGCGTGCACTCGATTCGGACATGGGGGATTACAGCACCTTCGAGGAAATGACCACTGAGCTGGAGCGTCTCGAAGCCGAGTACTCCGGGCTCTTGTCTCTCCGTTCAATCGGACAAAGCATTGAGGGCCGGGATATTCTAATGGCGGTCGTGTCGGGCGCGCAGGGCGAGGACGCGGTTGGCGGCACATGCCTCCTGGTGGGATTGCACCATGCGAGGGAGATCATAACCTCCGAAGTCGTATTGCATGTCCTGCGTTATTTGCTCGAGAGCTACGGGAGCGATCCGGAGATGACCTATCTGCTAGATCACCGACAGGTCTTTCTTGTGCCCATGTTGAATCCGGATGGTCATTTGCGTGTCGAGGAAGGGCACGACTGGCGCAAGAACACTCGTGACAACGGCGACGGGACCTTCGGTGTTGACCTGAATAGAAACTACAGCTACCAGTGGGGATATGACGACGTAGGCTCGTCCCCTGAGACTTCTTCCGAGACCTATCGCGGTCCGGAGGCTTTCTCGGAGCCCGAGACGCAAGCGATTAGGGACCTGCGGCTAAATACGCCGTACGACGTGTCGCTCTCCTTTCACAGCTTCGGCAATATAATCTTCTATCCCTGGTCGTATAGCGACCTATTCTCCCCCGACCATGCCCTGCAATCGAGGCTCGCGAGCATAATCTCCGCTGAAGGCGGCTACAACTATGGCAATACAGCACATCTCGAGTATTACCCGGCGAATGGCGAGTTCGACGATTGGAACTACGCGGGGCTCGGCTATGAGCAGGCCGTATTCGGAATGACTGTCGAGGTCGGGGACACTTATTATGAGGATGAGGATAGTGTCGAGGAGCTCTGCGAGGAGAACCTCAATAGCTGCATACAGGCGATCCGCGCGTCCGGGTCCTGGTTGAACATCGATCAATTCAGGATCGTCGAATCGGAGGCGGACGGCGTCCTAAGAGAGGGCGAGACCTTCTGCCTGGAGCTCGATGTGCAATCGCTATCGCCATTCGAATTGAGAAAGATCACGATCTCTTGCAGCACCGCATCCCCGCTCCTATCGATAACGAAGCCCGTAATCAGGATAGAATACCTCGACCCATTGGCAAAGCTCGTATCATCTGACTGCTCGTTCGATCTGATTGCTCTTTATGGCGAGGAATTACCGCAAATAGTCTCCTTCACTGTCGATGTCGAGACGACTGGTTTCCAACGCCAAATCGAATTGAAGGTGCCGGTCGGCGCAACCCGGGACGAGGAGGTCATCAGCTGGGATTTCGAGGATGATGATGACTTCGACACGTTTGGCTTCTGGCAAAGTGGCGCCCCGTCGGGAGGGGGTGGCTTATACAACGGCAATCCTGGTCCGACTCTGGCCTATTCAGGTGAGAAGGTCTATGGGACCTTATTGCATGGGGATGTTTCGGGCCCGGATGGGCGCTTCATCCTTACGTCGCCTGAGTTTTCCTGCGAGGGGTTCTCGTGCACCAGGCTCTTTTTCCAGAGATGGATGAATATCGGAGACTGGGATGACTACCGGGCCTCGGTCTGTGTCTTTGCAGGCGGGCGATGGCACGGCGTCTGGCAGAGCTTTAACGAGACGACCGATTCTGAATGGACTGAGCAATCGCTCGATATATCGAGGTGGGCGGACGGTCGTGACAAGGTGCGCGTTCGGATATCACTTCAGGCAAATAGTCGGGAGAGGTATAGCGGACTCTATCTCGATGACATGAGAGTATCCGGGTCCAGCCTTCTCCCACGGTCATACTCCGACAGGGTTGTCGTTCCTCTGTTGCTCTATATGCCTGACGGGGCGTTGGATACGGTGGTCGTCGTTCAGAACAGGCGGGAGAGCATGCGGCAGGTGCAGTTTGAATTCAGGAATCAGGATGGTTCTGTGAGAGAATCCTCGGACGTCATCGCCCCAAGGGGATTCTCGACCATCTCTGCGAGCGCCGAAGCAGGTGAGGGCTTCTCGTGCGCAAATATCCGTATGGACGATGTCGATGATCTGAATATATCGGCCTTTATGGTTGACCTAAACTCATCCGCCTTATATCCGATTGATATTATACCAGAGGACACGATTGAGGTCGATCTGCACGTTTATTCCGTGGATGGCTATGGGGGGACAGATTCATTCTTGCTGATTTCGAACAACTCGACTGACAGAGACGTGTTGAGCCTCAACATATCTGCATCAGGGGCTCATGGGTCGGTGATTGGCTCATTTGCGGATTCGCTTTCCGGAGATGAGATCAGATTGCTGCCGCTCGGCGGTTACCTGGGCCCGGGACTTGGCACGGTGAAAGTCACCTCCGACAAATTGGGGCTTGCCGTTTGTGGAATAATGACCCTTTCGAATGGAAGAGAGCTTCAGCTAATGAGGACGTTCTGTAGGAACTGATATGACGGAATATGAGCTTGTCTTGCAGGACTGCAAGGATGATATCCTCCGTTTCGATTTGACCGAGGGCTCATTCATCCTCGGTAGGGGCAGCGGAGTGGACATCCGAATCCAGGAGCCGAGCGTCTCCCGACAGCATGCGATGATCAGCAACGAAGGCGGCGTAATCCTCATTCGAGACCTCGGCAGCAGGAATGGCACATACGTCAATGGCGAGCCCGTCATGAAAAAGGAACTTACCGCCGAAGACCTTGTCACCCTCGGCACTCAGTCGCTGAGATTGCTCAAAAAGGCCGATCAAGCATTAGAGGAGAGCGAAAATGTCACCCCCATGCTCTCATCGCAAGTATATGCGGTTCCTCCGCAGAAGCTCATCTCTCAATTGGAGGCAGCTGACCTCTTCTCCATAGATGACCTTCTGGGGGGCAAGAACGACCCTAAGGTCGAGGCCATCAAAGAGCAATACGAGGCGATAAGGTCCCTCTATACGATATCCAACATACTTGCCTCGGACGCCGATATCGCGGTCAAATTACAGGCCGCCCTCGACGATGTCGTGCAGCAAGTCGGGGGAGAGTGCGGATATGTGCTCTTGGTCGATGAGAAGACCAAGAGGCTGGTTCCGCTCTACAGCTGCTCCCTCGTCCCGGGAAAGGCGACAATCAGCAGGTCGCTTGCAGAGACGGTGGTCAAGAAGCAAATCTCCATTCTCACAGATGACGCAATGGCTGACTCCCGTTTCTCCTCGTCCGAGAGCGTGAGCAATCTCCGCATTCACTCTGCTCTCGCTGTCCCAATCTGGACGGACGAATCTCTATTGGGTGTTCTCTATGTCTCTCACCATCACAAGGTGGCTTGGTTTGACAAGAGGCATCTATCATACGCGAGCTCTGTAGGCAAACAGATGGGGATGGCTATCAAGCGGGACGCCGGACTCCGCAGGAATCAATCACTCGTCAAGTATCTGAGCAACATCAGAAAGGTGCTGGAGCACAAAATACATGAGAACGAGGCCCATGCGAAGCAAGACCTAGCAAGGCAGAGACAGATAGTCCATAGGTTGCTCAATTCCGAGAGCATCCCCAATTGGGGGGTATTCGCAAGGGCAATCGCTCGCCAGATAGATAAGCCAATCGCGGTGTTGATGCCGAGGCTCCGCTTCATAGCCAAATACAGCGAGTCTCTCGAGCAGATTTGCGAGAACTACCAGGCTGCCGCCCAGCGGGGAGACGACAATTCTGGAAGAGCAACTAAGAGCGACTTCCACGAATTGGTCAGGAAGATTCGAGAGACCCTTCTTGTTTGTCAGGCCGAGATAAAGGAGATACAGCAGACGGTCGCCCATCTCGGGCTTTTCGATACTGAAGGGCACTCGGCGGGTCAAAAGGTGGACCTGAATGAGAGTGTCGAACGTTTGCTGAAGCTCTTGACTGCGGAATTCCAGCAGAACTCCATCGAGGTCGTGCGAGACCTTGCCCAGGCTTCGATGAAGGTGAATTGCAGCCCGATAGACTTTGAGTTGGCACTGTTCGCTATGATTCTCAACGGCGTGGAATCGCTTCTGCAGAAGCCGTTGACCGGAGGCTTCAAAAGAGCGATAAGAGTTGCGACGCAAAGAGATGGCGATTATGCTGTTTTGACCGTATCCGATAACGGAGTCGGGATCTCGGGTGACGCCCGAAATGAAGTATTCGAAGTGTTTCATACTACGAAAGAGAACACCAATGGCGTCGGATTAGGCCTGGCGAGGGCGAAGTCACTCGCGCAGAAAGAGGGTGGACACATCGCGTGCGACACGGTCGAAGGCTACAACGCCTCGATTCGGATCACGTTGCCGATGTCTGTCATGGAAGACGGGTCCGATACCAGGACCTTCACGCGCAGCGCTCTCAATTCGGGAGCAAAGCCGAGGCGTGAATAGTCCCTTTCGGCACACGACGCAAGGAGCAGAACGATGCAATACTTGAATGAGGACGGATGAATGAGCGATGGCGAAGAGGCCGGGCCGAGCAGGATTCCGGTTGCGATAGCTGCCCATTTGACGGCTTTGGAGAAGGCCATTAATGAGCAGATGCGGTACAGGAATCCCATACCAACCGTTGATATTATCATCGAGGTGGAGGGCAAGGGCATCGTCCTGATCGAGCGCAAGAATCCACCCTATGGTTGGGCGATCCCGGGTGGTTACGTTGACTACGGAGAGAGCATGGAGCAGTGTGCGATTCGCGAGGCGAAGGAGGAAACCTCCCTCGACGTTGAACTCCTACGCCAATATCACACCTACTCCGCTCCCGAGCGTGACAATCGCCATCACTCGATAACGACCGTGTTTATCGCAAGTGCATCCGGAGTGCCTAAAGGTCGAGATGATGCTATTAGAGCGGATTTGTTCACCGAGGATAATCTGCCGGAAGAGATCGCATTCGACCATAGACAGATACTAAGGGATTATTTCGACGGCCGTTACTGATTCGTCAATAGATGAGGGATTTTCTCGGCAGATTCGCTTGACAACGCTGTCGGCGCATAGTTATATTATTATGTAATTCCATGGATTGTTAGGGTTTAACTTCGGCGTATTGTCTAAGGAGGATACCTGTATGGCCAGCCTATCGAGGAATTCGGGGGCAAGATCACTGCCCCGGTTAATTCTTTTTTCCGCTTTGTTGCTTATCATTATCTCCAGCTTCTCGTTTGCTGACATTCTAACTCCCGAGAAGCTCGAGAAATCAATCGCTTACTGCCGAGCTTTGACCGCCGGGTCCTATCCCGAGTGGCAGGGAGCGGAATTCACGAAGAATGTCACCTACTACGACATGGATGGCGTCCCGATGGCTTACGAATATGTGGTCAGAAAGGACAACATCTATTTGGGCTTTATAACTTTGGGCGCACGGGATGAATTTTACCCATTTTTCGAGTATGGGGATACGCTTCCGCCATCCAGCAAGCTCGCAGGTGCTCTTGATGCGGCGAGGGAACAGGGATGTACGCCCGAGGAAACACAATTTGTGTTCTTGCCTCCGTTCGACTACATGGTCAGCATAAAGCCTGAGGGCGTGGCTGCTCCCGATGTCTCGAGCGATCTGCTTGTTCATCTGGACAGCGCCGAGGTCTGCCCGATGTCTGATGTCTCTGCCAGACTTAAGAAATTCACGACGTTCTCACCGGAGTATTTGGACAAGGTAAAGGGCTTCTGGCGTCAATATGTTCTATCCTCGAAAGACCTTCCCTCGGTAAAGCAGGGCGCAGACGTCTATGTGGCGAAATTGATCAATACCGAGGCCAGGAATTACGAATACACCTGGTATAAGGGTTGCGGTCCGACCTCAATCGCCATGATGCTCTCTTATTACGGAGGAGCGTGGGGATATAGGAACTTCTGGTACGATGGTCCCGAGGCCTTCGATTGGTGCAGTTACGTGGGCGCGAATGGATGTTATACGATTAGGGATCTCCATGACAAGATAGTCGAAATGGCCCAGAATATTGGCGATGGGCTTGGCCATCCAGAACCTGATCTCGGAGGGCCTGGTTACGACGGCTGCATTCTCGACTTCTATGGGATTTATCCGGATACGGCCCAAATGACGATCGAGGCTGTCGCGGGCTTTTATTCTTATATCTTTACTACAGACACGCTCTGGCATAATGGTGCGGGCGTTTCTCAGGGTATCATAACGGCCCTGCAGGCACAGATCGATACGAATCATCCCGTCTATTTCTCGGTTGCTTCATATACATCTTCGCCGCCCGATACACCAGGAAGCTGGGGCACACATGCGGTGCTGGGGGTCGGATACAACTACTCCGGCGGACTGCACTCCGTCATCTATCACACGACCTGGGGGCAAGGCAAGAGAATCGCGGCAATGGAGCATTTCTCGGATTGGGGGATCATCACGGCCGCGCCTCTTGGTTTCAGCAACACTTCTCCTGACCTGACAGAGCCATCGGTTGCTCCTCTTTCAGGGCCCCCCAATACGGAATTCACGTTCTCGATCCATTATTATGACCGCGACGAGGCAAACTTCTACGTGGACGACACACCCGATTTCGAGCCATTCCTTGCAGGCGATGATAACGGCGGCAACTGGGCCGAGGGGTCGCAGCAGCGAGACTATAAGGGTGATTTGATAGCCAATAACGGTCTGATCGATTATGAGGCCTGGAACGACACTGGCGATCACTGCTCGGACGACACCTGGTACTCAAATCCGTCGTCTGATCCCTGGCCTGATCCTACTGATTGGTATTCCTCTCAATACACACCATATAATCCGAAGGACGGGGATAGCTTCATCGACCTCAACAGCAATCTTCTCTGGGAAGCTGAACGCTTTGACGATGTGAACTGCAATGGAATCTGGGACGGTGATAATGGCCCCTATGAGGCGTGGGTTGTTGTCGATGAAGTCCAGTATCCGATGCTGATGGTTGGCGACCCTGCGACCGACAAGCGCTCCGACTGCTACTATGATGCGAAGATTCACCTTGGCTCAGGCGTTCATGAGTATTACTTTTACTTCAAGGATGGCAACGGCGGCACAGCAAGGCTCCCAGCGCGTGGTGATGTCTATAAAAATGTCAGGGTAGGCGAGCAATATAATGCTGCCCCCATTCTGACCGACGCCGGAGTTACCCCGACAACCGGCTCGCGTATTTCGCTGTTCACCTATTCCGTTCATTACGAGGATACAGATGGTGATGCGCCAGGGAATCCCTTTGTCTTCATCGATGACGTGCCGTATCAGATGTGGCTCACAACGGGTACCGCCGATAACGGTGTATATAAGTATGAGACCTTCCTTGCCGAGGCCGATCACGAATACTACTTCCTATTTGATGACATCTATGGAAAGGCTACTCGCTGGCCGTCCGCAGGCTGCATAGACGGCCCAATCGTGCTCGGCGGCGGGCAGGTGCCAATGCTCTCTGACGGCCTCGTATCACCGAGATATCCGCTCTTCGAGACTCTCGTCACATATACAGTCAGATATACGAGCCCCCACGACTACATGCCGATCAACAGCACAGTTGTAATCGACGGGTCAGCGTTTGAGATGACCTTCCTGGAAGGCGTCACCAATGCGGGCGTGCCGACGACTGTGCCCGGTTTGGCGGACTTCGAGAATGGGGCCACCTATTTCTTCTCGACAACGGATCTCTCCCTGGGAAGCCACAACTACTACTTCTCTTTCATAGATGAAGCCGGCGGTTCTGGCCGTCTGCCCACCAAGGGCGTTATCTCGGGTCCTGACGTCTCTGGGACGAATACCCCGCCTGTGCTGAGCCAGGGAATGGTTGATCCGGCTTCTGGGACGACGTTGACCGAGTTCATGTTCACCGCAAGATACTCCGACATAAACTTCAATCCTGCACGGGATGTCATTCTCTATCTGGACGGCACGGCCTATGACATGAGCTTCCAGTCTGGGACCCCCGAGAACGGGATATATGGGGTGCCCGTAACCGGGCTATCGGATGGGCTTCACTCATATTACTTCTACGCCTGGGATAGCCAGGGGGCCGGAGCAAGGCTCCCGCAGACCGAGGGCGAGGAGTTCGAGGGTCCGTTCGTTCGCAAGACCAATATTCCGCCTACTTTGACGAATCCGTTGGTCACGCCTACGGCGGGCGGCTTCTTCGAAAGATATGTCTTCTCTGTCCACTATTTCGATGGGCAGGGCGACTCGCCCCATCTGATGTCGGTTTGGTTGGATGGTGAGGAGCACCCGATGACTCTCACGTCCGGCATGGATTACGATGGCACGTATGGCTATGCTGCCTCGCCGGGGACGCTCTCAACCGGCGACCACTACTACTACTTCTTCGCGAACGATGGTTTCGGCGGCACCGCACGAGTTCCGGAGAGCGGCTACTTCATAGGGCCGACAGTTGAATACGGCGATGAGGCTGCTATTCCTTACTGGTTGGTAGAAAAGACCATATCGCCGAACTACGAGACCAGCATTGTGATGACGAATGTAGGGGTGGATCCGGTTACCGTCGAAGTCTCCCTCACGAGATACAATGGCGAGCCATTGATGCCTCACCTTGTCCAGGTGGCGGGGAATGAGACAGTCTTGCTGAAGATGTCCGAGGTTCCTGGCGTCAATCAATCGGATGCAGGAACTGGTAACATCAACTGGAAGAACGGCAAGATAGTCGTTTGGAGCAAACTCGATGCAGGGCCGATGGTTGCGATGGATCTGACTGGCGCGAGGCCAGGACCGCTTCGCCTCCCGTTCTGGCAGGTTATCAGGAGTGACATCGGTACCCGCGCAGACGGCATTTACTATGACACATTCCTGGCCTTTGGAAACCAATACGACCGTGATGTTGAGGCAGAGATCACTCTCTATGACGAGTTCGGCGCCGACCTCGACGTTATCAATGTGGATATAGCACCACTCGGAACGAGGACGGTCCTGTTCTCAGAGACTATTCTGGATACCGAAATCGGATCGGCAGAGCTCGTCTTCAGCGATCCCATAAGGGTGTGGGCAGTAATGCTCAACAAGATCAGGGGCGGCGGAATACAGATACCTGTGCTCGACAATCCTGATATGTCTCCGTATTTCCTCCCCATGTGGAGAAATCAGCCCAGAATGAACCTCGACACCTATGTGCTGTTCTCGAACCTTGGAGAAAAGCCCGCAACGCCTCAGATCAGGTTCTACAACGATCCGGGCATCATACGTGGTGCCGATTTGGCGGCAGTCCCGGCGGGTGGGATGAGCATAGTCCAGGCCAGCCGATGCACGATGAGTGGAGAAAGCGGCTGGGGCCGAGCGATCTGGGCCGATGACGCTGATTTGGGCGTGTTTGCTGTCTGGCTGGACGCGAGCCGCTCCCAGTTCTACTCAGTTCCGTCGTCAAAGAGCTTCGAACCACCATTCTACATCCCCTATTGGGAGTTTAATGCTGCCCTCAACCAAGAGACATTCATCTGGGTCCGCAACCCGAATGATGTTCCTGTTCCGGGCAAGATCGAGGTCTATGACAGACACGGCTATCTGGCTGCTCAACCGTTTGAGTTCGAGATAATCCCGGGCGGCCTCTATGAGCTCCAAGTGAGCGAAGCAAACAGCGTGGGATATGGTTCGATAAAGATCACGACGAACCTGATCGATCCGCTTCCACTGATCGCTTGGGGTATGCTGTGGAACCAGTCGAACGCGAATGGATGTCTGATCAAGGCGCAGAAGAGTCTGGGCCAGACGGTCATCAATTAGAAAACGCGATTAAATAAGACTATCGAGTTCATGGCGGGGGCTGCTTGCATAAAGCGGCCTCCGCCTTTTCATTTCGGCCGTGATTGAGATACTGATTGAACTCCTGGTCGAAAGCTGATTGCGGAGTATTGGCATTGCGCATCGATTCGGTTGAATTCATAGGCAGCTCGCGCTCGCTGGAATGGTTACCGGAATTCATTCTGCCGGAGGTAGTTTTTGCGGGCCGCTCTAACGTGGGGAAGTCGTCCCTCATCAACTGTCTGGTCCAGAGAAAGGGCCTGGCACAGGCGAGCTCGACTCCCGGTCGCACGCGGAGCATCAACTTCTACAAGCTCAACGACTCGATATGCCTCGTCGATCTTCCAGGATATGGATATTCTAAGGCCTCCAAGGCGATACAGGCTCAACTTGCACCGTTGGTGGAGAATTATCTGTCGTCCGGCAGGCCCCGGCTATGTGTCTCACTCGTGGACTGCAGAAGGCCACCGGAGGAATCTGACGTCAATCTGTGGGAGTGGCTGATCGCTCATGGCGTTCCCTTCATCGTGGCTGCAACCAAGGCTGATAAGATCAAGCGTTCGAAGCATCCTCTCGCAATAAGGGATGTCACCAGCGCAGCCGAGGGAATAGAGAACTCGCAGGTCATCCTCTTCTCCTCGAAGACAGGAATGGGAAGGATGGAGCTCCTGAAGCGAATATGTCTCGACAACTAGCCCCGACCACGGCTCGTCGTATCGCCTTCGAGGTGCTGCGACGCGTGTATTCCACCTCGAGTCACTCCACAATCCTTCTGAATGCGATCCTGAGAAAGAATGCCGATCTGCAGGCGGTCGAGAGGCGACTCGCAACCGAGCTCGTATTTGGGGTCTTAAGGAACATAACACTCCTCGACTACTACTTGAATGAGGCCGGCTCCTTTAGTATCAAGCGAACCTCGATTGACGTTCTGACCGCTCTCAGGTTGGGGGCCTACCAGGTCATATTCTTGAGCAAGACGCCCGACTTCGCATCGGTAAGTCAGACGGTTGAGATTGCGAAGGAAGTGGCCGGGAAGAAGACGGCGGGTTTCGTCAACGCCTTGCTCCGTCGCCTCGTAGAAAAACACGAGTCGATCTCCCCTCCGGAGATTGGCTTCGATAGGGAAGAGAGTGAATTCATCAAGTCGGTCGCCCTCGTTTTCTCGTTCCCTGTTCAGCTCCTATCTAGGTGGCGCTCACATACTTCGAGAGAGGAATTGGTGAGAATGGTCGCCGCCTTGAACCAGGCCCCCCCAGGTGCTATCCGCGTCAACAAGACCAGGACTACCCCGGATGCTCTGCAAGTTCTTCTCGAAAGCCGCGGATTTGAGGTTCAGCCATCTCCAATCTGCCCCAATGCACTCAGGCTCTCACGCGGCGGAGCTGCGGAGAACACCCCCGAATGGGCAAGCGGCCACTTTTCGATCCAGGATGAAGGCCCACAGGTTCTCGGCCTGCTCCTGAACGCCGAGAATCCGAGGACCGTCGGCGACATCTGCGCCGGAATAGGGCAGAAATCGACGCATCTTGCGGAGCTCTTCCCGAATTCGAGGATCCTCGGCAGCGACATTTCGGTGAAGAAGATGCAGGAATGCAGGCGACAGTCCCAAAGGCTGGGGCTCGACAACCTGAGGCTCTTGGCCTCCGATGCCCTCAATTCTCCTCTCAGACCGAATTCGTTCGACCTGATTCTGGTCGATGCCCCATGTACCGGCACCGGCACTATCCGCAGGCGCCCGGAGATAAGGTGGAGGTTCAATTTATCGAACCTGAAGAAGCTCGCCACGCTCCAACTCAATCTGCTCGAATCATGCAAGGGACTGATCTCCCCCGGCGGATTGCTCATCTATTCCACGTGCAGCATTGAGCCGGATGAGAATGAGAGGGTGGTGGCCAAGTTCCTGAAGCAGAATAGTTCATTCAAAATTGCGCCATTGGATGGTCTTCCAGAACAGCTCTCAGGAGCATCCGGCAAGATGGGGATCACGCTTCGTCCGCATCTTCACGACTGCGATGGGATGTTCTTCTCACTGATACGACGCAGCAGGTAGTACCCTCTCACTCAGGCGCCATTTGGGCAATGTCTTGTAGCCCGTGAGCGCCTTCTAAACGTCATTCCATTGGAGTACAACGCGAGGGCGGGACTATCGTCCTGACCGTCGCCTCTCCTCAGGGTAGGAAATTATTTCCTCGTCTCGCTAGTCCCAGCCACAAAGCGATAGATCCGTGGATCTGGGCATGTCAATTCCCGCCTCGAAAGACACTCAGCGCGTCGCGCAGATGCGAGAACGGAAAATCCTGCCGTCTGCGCACGTACTTGTTCGATGATTCGCCGTCGAGTCCGATCGTGCTGTGTTCACACATCCCTTCGGGATCGCTTTATGATAGGCTGATTCAGCGGGTCATCCGAAAATAATAGATGGAATGGCACAGCATCTGCTTATCCATTCGCATCAGGTTATATGAGGCATTTAATGCAATTATCACAGGAAGAGATAGGAATAGCACGGAGGAATTGATGTGAACTCACAAACACAAGCCGTTGGCATTCAGCACATGCTTTCGCTCTTGAACAATGACATTGCCAAGACAGAGCAGAGGATATCCAGCGGTCTCAAAGTCGCCAAGGCTTCTGACAATCCATCGGATTACGTTATCTCGGAGATGATGAGCAAGACAATCTCCAGTCTTTCGACGGCGAAGTTGAACGTAGGAAACGCCACTAACCTCGTCGCCGTTGCGGAAGGCGGACTCAAGGGGATCAAGGATCTCTTGAGTGAGATGCGCGAGACAGCGCTCACGGCCTCTGATTCGACGAAGTCGGGAGCAGAGCGAGCTGCATTGACCAGGACCTTCAACGAGCAGATGAAGGAAGTCGACGATATGGTCAAGCAGACGACATGGGGCGGAAGGCAGTTGCTGAATGGTGCTGGCCTATTCAACTTCCAGACGGGTCCCAGCCCCGGCGACATCACCTCGATCAAGATCGATCAGAGTTTCTACGCTCGCGAGCTTGGTGTCGGCGATACGGGAGCAGCGGCTGACGTGAGTTGGACTCCAGACTCGAACGGTAGATACACATATATCACCGACTATAGCCTGGTCCAGACTGCGGAGTGGACAATCGAGTTCACAAGCGCTGGCACGTTCAATGTAGTCAGCACAACAACCTATGAGCCGCCGGAGGCGACGGGCGTTGTTGGCTCTGCATATTCCGATGCCGGCATCGAATTTCAGCTCGAGGCAAGTGCCAATGCCACAGACTACGCCGTCGGAGATAGGATTACTTTCAGCTCGACATCATCAGTCATCCACGCATTCGATTCCTTCAGGAGCAAAGGCTCTACAGGAACAGCATCAGCAACAGCTGCAAGCTCCTATGTTGGAGAGGTTGATGGTACGATTCAGATCAATGTTACAGGCTCCGGCAATGCGACCGTAATCTCTGGACAGAACCAGATGACCGCGTCATTCACCTTTAGTGGAGTTGACGGCACGCAACAGACGGGTACCCTTACGCTGGATTCTACCGGCAAAGCAACCATAGAAAATGGCTCATGGGCTTCAGGGATTACAGTGCAATTCAGCGATTACGATCAAAAGGGACACACCTTTGACTTTATCGACGGTGACAGTTTCTCCATCGATGTCGAGGCAGCCCGTGTGACTAGCCCGGATGTATCTGGCGTTCTCGGGGCGGAAGGAATAAGCCTGGGGACGGCAAATGCCGCATCGACCAGCGTCACTCACATCGACAACGCAATCGCGATGGTAGAAGCGTTCGAGACCCTACTGGGATCCACCTCTCAGAGACTGGAGATTAGGGAATCATCCCTTGCGACGATGATCGAGAACAATACCGCCGCAAGAGACCGTATCGTGAAGGCTGACCTGGTCGAAGAGCAGCTCAATCTGACGATGCAGAGCATACAGCAGCAGGCCGCTTTGACCATGTTCATGCACGCTACACAGCAGATGCAGACGCCGCTGTCGATCCTGCAGCTATAGACCTAAACAAAAAGCATTCCAGAATCGATAAGTATTGTCGGGCGGGGCGCGAAGGCTATCGTGTCCCGCCTTTTCTAATCATCAGACAGTAGCGAGGAGCAGATAGAGTGGATAAAAGGCTACACGCGGGGCAAGCCTACCATTCGGTTCAGGTCAGGACAGCAAGTGGACCCCGACTGATATTGATGTTTTATGAAGGCGGTTTGAAGGCCGCCGGTCTAGCCAGGAAGAGCATACTGGATGGGAAGAACAGAGACGCTTACAAATACCGGGGGAAGCTCCTCTGTGTCCTATCTGCACTGATGAGTTCTTTGAATGTCGATTCGGGACGCAAGGAAGTCGAGAGCTTCTTCTTCATCTACAACCACCTCAGCAGGCTCGCGCGCGATGCGAAAGTCGAAGACCACGACATCGAGAGCTTCGACGAGATCATTCGGATCCTCAATGAGCTGAGGACGAATTGGAAGAAGATGCTGGAAGATAATGGAATCGCTTAAACGAAGCTAATAAGCAATCGGGGATAAGCCCTCATCCATCCCCATTACAAGGCGGAGGGGGCTGGCAGGCAAACGCCGCAGCCCTCATCGCCAAATCCTAATGCTCAATCATCTCGACGTTTGCTCGAGGAAGAACCAGTCTGGCACCATCGTCGAACTCCACCTCGAGGACTCTGACGCTCGACTCAGTCTCCAGTTTCCGCA